>CACXBO010000166.1 GCA_902765975.1 Oscillospiraceae bacterium | reverse complement strand
TTTGAAAAGGTCGGAGATCTGCCTTGGGAAGTAACGCGAAACGATTCTGAAATAACCGCCGGACCCGGAGACGTTATTCTCTATAACGGGAACAAGCTTTCGATCTTATATGACGAGAACACGTGGAGCATGACTAAACTTGCCAGTATTACAGACGTGACACGAGAAGAACTGCTCGAAGCCTTTGGCGACGGAGAAGTTACTGTAACACTGTGGGCAGAGTGGGGCGAATAAGTTGACATTGTTCTCCCTGACCGATATAATAATAAACGGGGTATTATATCCTCGGATTTTATAGAAAAAGCATAAATAATAGGGAGGAACAAAAAATGAAAAAGCTTTTATGTATTCTTCTGGTTATCGCGATGCTGTTTTCATTAGCTGCCTGCAGCGGCGGCGGTGGCGGGAGCGATGACGACGACAGACCCTCCAAGACCGACAAGGGCGACAAGGGCGATAAGGGCGATAAGGATAATGACGATGGCGGCAAAGAGATAGCCGGAACGTACTACGATACCGGAAGCTTTAAGGCTTTTGTCCCAGAGGGATGGAAGGAGTTCCCCCAGCACGACGTATTCTCCGACGATCCCAACGAAATGGATCCCGATGCGCTTACTATCTGCAAGGGCGGGTCTGACGACTGGGATCTCTTTACCAAGCCCAACATCCGTATTACATACGGCGGCGCGCATACTTCACTTTATATGGCTGACGAGAGCTGGTATGAGGACACCGAAACTATCGAGAAATTCGTTACCGGCGATCACGTATGGACCGGCTTTAAGGGCACGAGCTACGGTGTAAAGTACATAATCCTCTTTGAAGATAAGGGCGAGATACAGTATCAGGCGTCGCTGATGTATGAGACCGACAACGGAAAGATCAGCCTTGACGACGCTGACGTTCAGAAAATACTTGCAAGCATCGAGCCGACTAACGCTGACGATATTGCAGCTCAGGCAGAGCACGACGGAGCGGATAAGCCCACCGAACAGCCGGCCGAGCCCACAGAACAGCCGACTGAGCCGACTGAGCAGCCCACTGAGCCCACCGAACCCGCGACGCCCGCAGCCGACTTCGGATGGTGGGAAGGCGAGTGGTATGGCTGGTGGTGCATTACGGATGCCAGCGGCAACTATGAGAAATTCAATGATTACGCATGGGACGCCTATGCGACGATCTACGTTTACAGCGACGACACCGGACTGCTGATGCTTTGGGATATGGAGACCAGCAAAGATACCCCGCTCATGACAAGCTGGGTTACCTTTGAGTCCGGCTCGGGAGAGCACGGAACAATGGTCGCTGATTCCGGAACGTTCTTTGACGGCGGGCAGTGGGTCCCCGGATGGGACGGAAACTCGATGAACTTTGACTCAAATCATTGGAGCGTTGATCCGGAAGTATCATCTGTTTCTCACTTTGAAAATATGATCGAGCTGGTCGGAACCTATGCCGATCCCGATAATGCAAACGACACTTTCATTTATCACTTCTATCTGCGTCCGTGGGGCATGCTCTGGGATGACGTTAAAACCGGAGATACATCCGAATGCCTCTATAATGATATGATGCCATTTTATTATTCTGAGTGGTACGAGCCTCTTCTCGCGTTGGGCGTAGATTATCTTCCCGATTCTTATGATGAAGGAAACGAGCTTCTTGCAGATTGATAACCACCGGAGGGGAAAACAATGTCAAGACGAGTTATAAGCATTGTTCTGTGCCTTATTATGGCAATAGGAGTACTGCCTTTTGCAGCATATGCCGCAGATATTTCCGAGGTATCTATATCCGGAGTCAGACAGCCGGTTGCAGGGATGACGTTCGACACGACCTATGCTCTTCCAAGCGGTGCAGGATATGAAAAAGATACCGATTACCCCGAGATAGAGTGGTACGATCAGGGAACAAGTTTTTCCGGCGCCAGGAATTACGGTGCGCCGAGCGGAACAAAGCTATCATCCGGAGCGAAGGCGGTGCAGGGACACTGCTACGTCGCCGTACTCCACCTTTACAGGAACGACAGCAATATGTTCCCCAAACAATCCTTTTCAGTGAAGGTATCCGACGAAATGGCGATGCGGGTGCAGGGAAAGGACGGACTCTCCAAGAGCACAAGCATGCCCTCATACTGCGGAGCTGTCTATCTCTACTATAAGACCGACGTCGTATATAACGAGTGGAACGGAATATACCTCGACCTGAACAGAAAATTTGACGGCTCTGTCGTTGCAGGAGAGAGGGTCTGGAGCGCAAATGATTTCTCATTTGACGGGCCTCAGGATTTCGACCTCTCTGTACAGTGGGAGGTAAACGGCAAAACGCTTTCCGAGACCGACGTGTTTTACTATCCGGGCAGGACTTATACTATGTGGCTTTACTTCAAGGCTCAGAATTATAAGCGCCTCGGATACTTTGACAGCGGATCTTTTGTGGTTTTTAACGGCGGGGATTATTCTGCAGACATTTCAAGCAACAATCCGTCTTACGGCTGGGCGAAGTTCGAGTTCACCTGCGCGATGACAATGAGCGACGTCACTATTGAAAGCATCAGGTTACCTGAAGCAGGAGAGGCTATGCAGACGAGCGGCTTTACCTGCTCCCCGAATACCGTTTCCGTCAGCTTCAGTAAATGGCTTCAAACAACGGGAGTCGACTTTGATATCGACGCGACAGGCAAGTTCAAGCCGAACACCGGCTACAGGCTCGAGCTCACGCTCACGCCTGCAGAGGGCTATACTCTGATGAATCTTTTCTCCTCCGTGATCTATGTTAACGTCGGCACCGTAAGCAAATTCGTTCAGAATGCCGACGGTACTGCCATCGTAGGCATTGATTTCCGCACGGGCGGAGAAACTGCGAAAACCGAGATACACAAAACCGACGTTTCGATAAACGCGCCTAAGGCAGGAGAGCTGCCGTCCTACGTCGCTTCGATGCTCGGAAACGGCTACGGTATTTTCGACGATAACGAAGGCTACTTTTTATCGGGTATATGCTGGACTGATATAACTCAGGATCCGAGCATTGAACCCGAGGAGAGAGTTATCAAAAATCAGCGCAGCTACCAATTCAAAGCGGGTCATACGTATCAGGTCGCCATCGAACTAGTTGCGCTTGAAGGCTATGAGTTCGCTTCCGATGCGGAGGGCAAAATAAACGGAGGCGAGACGATCACGCAGAGCATCAACGATGTGATTTTGCTCACGCATATGTTTGAAACCCTTCCAGACGACGGGCCGTCTGCCGCTGCGATCAAGCTTGTTGAGGTCAATATCGAAAAGCCCGTTGAAGGAAACGCACCGAGCTTTAAGGCAACCGTACCGGAGAACGCCGGATATGCAGTCGAGACTGTTTTATGGATCAACGATTCCAACGACGCAAGGTTAACCTCAAAAGATAAGTTCGTAAAGAACGGTTCTTATATTCTGAACATTACTCTCGCTCCAAAATCAGGACTCAGTTTCGGGACCTATCCCGAGGTAACTGCGTATATAAACGGAACACCGGCTATGTTTTTCCTGTACGACGGCAAGATCAGTCTACAGACGTACTTTTTCCTAAGCGAGGAAAACCCGTTTATTGACGTAAGCTCTGCCGACTATTACTATGAAGCGGTAATGTGGGCATATCACTCAGACCCGCAGGTCACAAACGGCGTGAGCGACGATAAGTTCGGACCGGAAAGAAACGTGACTCGCGGTCAGACGGTGACCTTCCTCTGGAGAGCAATGGGCTGCCCGGAGCCTAAGTCAACAAAGAATCCGTTCGTAGACGTTAAAAGCTCGGATTATTTCTTCAAAGCAGTTCTCTGGGCTGTTGAAAAGGGAATAACGAACGGCACTGACGAGACGCACTTCTCACCGAAGAAAACCTGTTCCACAGCGCACATCATCACCTTCCTCTACAGAACTCTCGGCATAGGCGCCGACGGATGGTATAAGGAAGCAGGAGCATGGGCAAAGGGAGCCGGACTGCTGGACGGACTTACCCTTGAGGTAAGCCCCAAGGTAATATGCCCCAGAGCCGACGTCGTTTTGTTCCTCTACCGCAAGCTTGCGAATTAAATAATGCGTATAGTAAAAACATCGGCAAGGGCTTAGCCCTTGCCGACGTTTTTACTATACAGTTTATTATCAGTCGACCTTAGGAAGCTTGGAGAAGCTCTCCTGAAGCTCCTCGTCTGTGGGGATATAGTCGTCCATAAGCCCGTCGTTGAATTTTTGATATGCAACGAGGTCAAAATAGCCTGTTCCGCTAAGTCCGAAGACAATAGTTTTTTCTTCACCGGTCTCTTTGCACTTGAGCGCCTCGTCGATGGCGACACGGATAGCGTGGGATGATTCGGGAGCGGGGAGAATACCCTCAGATCTTGCAAAGAACTCTGCAGCTTCAAAGACCTTTGTCTGAGGTACCGACGTCGCCTCCATATATCCGTCGTGATAGAGCTGGGAGAGAACGGGGCTCATTCCGTGATATCTGAGTCCTCCGGCGTGATTCGGGGCAGGAATATAGTCCGCGCCGAGGGTATACATCTTTGCAAGCGGGCAGACCATGCCTGTATCGCAGAAATCGTAAGCAAAAACGCCTCTGGTAAAGCTCGGGCAGGACGCGGGCTCAACTGCTATTATGCGGTAATCTGCCTCACCGCGAAGCTTTTCGCCCATAAACGGAGAAATAAGACCGCCGAGGTTTGAGCCGCCGCCGGCGCAGCCGATGATGATGTCCGGCTTGATGCCGTATTTGTCGAGAGCGATCTTCGTTTCAAGACCGATAACGCTCTGATGCAGAAGTACCTGATTAAGGACGGAGCCGAGAACGTAGCGATATCCCGGAGTGGATGTCGCAACCTCTACAGCCTCGGATATCGCGCAACCGAGAGAACCTGTCGTTCCCGGATGCTCGGCAAGTATTTTCCTTCCGATGCTCGTTGTATCCGATGGAGAGGGAGTTACGGACGCGCCATAAGTGCGCATGACCTCGCGGCGGAACGGTTTCTGTTCGTAGCTGACCTTGACCATATAAACTTTGCAGTCCAGTCCGAGGTAAGCGCAGGCCATTGACAGTGCAGTACCCCACTGGCCAGCTCCGGTCTCGGTAGTGACGCCCTTGAGTCCCTGCTTCTTGGCATAGTAGGCCTGAGCTATTGCGGAATTGAGCTTATGGCTGCCCGATGTGTTGTTGCCCTCAAACTTGTAATAGATCTTTGCGGGCGTCTGAAGCTTTTCCTCAAGGCAGTATGCGCGAACGAGGGGAGAGGGGCGGTACATCTTATAGAAGCCAAGGATCTCCTGGGGTATGGGATATTCGCGCGTGTCGTTATCAAGCTCCTGAGCAATAAGCTCGTCGCAGAAAACCGGAGCGAGGTCGGATGCCGACATCGGCTCGTGAGTTGCGGGATTGATAAGCGGAGCAGGCTTGTTTTTCATGTCGGCTCTGACGTTGTACCAATACCTGGGCATCTCAGATTCTTCAAGATAGATTTTGTAGGGGATAGTCTCGTTTGCCATTTTCCTTCATCCTT
>CACXBO010000165.1 GCA_902765975.1 Oscillospiraceae bacterium | reverse complement strand
ATCGCTCTTATCAGTCTGTCCATTCTCAGTTTCCCGACCTTCTTGCAGAAATAAAAATGCGCTGCTCGCTCTCTGCCGGCTTCTCAAAGCTCAGCTCGCCGCAGATCCTTATATCCTCAAATCCGTTTTGCTCAAGCTTTTCCCTGAGCATCGAAACTCCGTGGATATATTCCGTGTGCTCCTCCTGAGTTCTCAGCCAGGATTCGCCGTCGCGGAAGAATATATCCATCCCGTAAGTTATGCTGTCGCCCTCTTCGGACAGCTCGGGGCGCCATACACAGTATACGTTTTCCGTCTCGTCTATATACACCTGCCCGTCCTGCTGGCTGAGCTTAAACGGCGAATTGATATCGAAAGTAAGCACCCCGCCCGGCTCGATAAAGAGCCTGAGCCTGTGAAACACCTCGTCAAGCTCAGCCTCCGGAACGTAGTTTATCCCGTCAAGCGTACAGACTGCGGCGGATACCACGTCGTAAAGGTCAAGCTCAGTCATGCTCTGGTTGAGTATCAGAGGAGGTACCGCGCCCTTCACTGCGGAGCATTTATCCGTCAGTACGCTCAGCATCTCCGGCGAAGAGTCGACCGATATCATCTCATAACCGCGCTGAGCAAGCAGCTTAGTTATGCTGCCCGTTCCGCAGGCAAGGTCAAGGACAGTCACGGGATTTACTCCGTAACTGTCCCACGTTTTCTCATAATAGTCCGCAAAACGCTCGTAAGGAACGTCGCGGGTCAGCTCGTCGTAGAACTCGGCGAGCACGGAATATGAGCTCAATTTCCTTCCTTCTTCCCCATCCTGTCAAAGACAACGGCATATCCGCCCGACCCGTAGCGCAGACTTCTGTTGACTCTGCTTATCGTTGCGCTGGAAGCGCCCGTCTCCTCAAGTATGTCGTTATAGATCATGCCCTTCTCAAGCCTTACGGCGACGCCGAAGCGCTGCTCCATGGCTGTCAGTTCCGTGACGCTGCAGAGGTCCTCGAAAAACTGCTTGCACTCGTCAAGAGTCCTAAGCGTGAGTATAGCCTCGTACATCTCGTTGCTTCTCGGTCTTGTTTCCGATTTATTCATAGGTATTTGCTCATCCTTTTTTATTCTGCGCTCTTTTCGGTCTCTGCCATTTTGCGCTTCTCGGCCTCTTCCTCTTCGAGCTTTCTGTATGCAACCTTTCCGACAAGAGTCTTCGGAAGCTCGTCGCGGAACTCGATATCCTTCGGCATCGCATATTTTGCTATGTGCTTTGAGCAGTAATCGAGTATGCTCTTCTTCGTCTCCTCGTTTGCCGGTACGCCGGGCTTCAGCGTTACGAACGCCTTTACTCTCTGCATCCTGTATGGGTCTGGAACTCCGATTATGCAGCTCATCTGAATGAGCTCATGTCCGTCGAGAATGTTCTCAAGCTGCGCCGGGTAGATATTGTAGCCGGAAGAGATTATCATCCTCTTTATGCGTCCCTTGAAGAACACGAAACCGTCGGAATCCATCATTCCGAGGTCGCCGGTATAGACCCAGGTGAGTCCGTCGGCATGCTTGCGGAGAGTGTGCGCCGTCTCCTCCGGGTGATGCAGGTATTCCTTCATCACGGTCGGGCCGGCAAGCAGCACCTCGCCCTCTTCCCCGTAGGGCAATTCCTCGTCGGTATCGGGCTTGACGATCTTGATATAGGTATCGGGAAACGGGAGCCCGATGCTCCCCTCCTTCGCCATATGCGGAGGAGTCAGGCAGCAGGCGGTGACGGTCTCCGTCGTACCGTAGCCCTCGCGGACCTGAATAACGGCCTTGTGGTCATAGAGGAACTTGTCGAATTTTTTCTTGAGCTCCACGGAGAGACTGTCGCCTCCGGAATATACGCCCTTGAGGCAGCTCAGGTCGGCTTTCTCCATACTCGGAAGCCTCAGAAGAGCCTCGAACAGCGTGGGAACTCCCGCAATAAGGTTGCAGCGGTACTTGGTGATGAGCTTTGCATAGCTCGCCGCAGTGAATCTCGGAACGAGAACGCAGCGACCGGCGTTTGCAAGCATCGAATGGATACAAACGCCGAGACCGAAGCCGTGGAAAAGCGGCATGGCGGCGAGCATCTTATCGCCGGGGCGGAACATCGGGTTTGCAGCAACAATCTGAGCGGCAAGGGCGTTGAAGTTGAGATTCGTGAGCACGATTCCCTTTGTCGTTCCGGTAGTGCCGCCGGAATAGAGCACGACGGCCGGGTCGTCGGCCTGCTTAACGACCTTATAGTTCCAGAAGCAGGCGTTACCAAGCTTTATAAACTCATTCCAGCGTATAACCGGCGCGTCCTCCGGTATCTTCTTCATCTTGCGCCCCTCGGTTAGCATATAGCCCGCCTTTATCATCGGCGAGAGCTCGTCCTTTATGCTCGCGAGAACGACGTTTACGACCTTAGTATTCTGGCGGATAGCCTCGATCTTTCCGTAGAACTGGTCGAGAGTTATCACGGTAACGCTTGAGGACTCGTTGAGGTAAAACTCGATCTCTTTTTCGGAGGAGAGCGGATGTATCATGTTGGCAATAGCTCCGACGCGGTTGACGGCATAGAAGCACTGGATCGCCTGTGGGCAGTTCGGCATAGCTATCGTAACGGAGTCGCCCTCTCTTACTCCGATAGTTCTAAGCGCCTTTGCACATTGCTCAACGTCTTCAACAAGCTTCTTATACGTCGTGCTCGCACCCATAAAGTCAAAGGCTATATACTCGGGATACTTCTTCGCTATCAGCTCTATCGCCTCGAACATTGAGCCTTTGAAATACTCAAGGTGCGACGGCATATCGCCTAAGTTCTTTATCCAGGGCGCTTTTGCGGTTACTGTTTCACTCATCAGAAATTGACCTCCTCATTTGCCGGCGTGTCAAGCAGCTCGGGCTCTTCAAGAAGCTTCTTCAGAAGCTTTATCGTCTTGGAATAGTAGTATCCGTCAGCCAGTCTCTCGTCTATCGTAAGACCGAGGTCGAGAGTCTCCCTCATTTCGTAGGTCCCGTCGGGCTTGAAAATCGGATTCATGGCCTTCTCTCCGATAATGCAGAACAGCGACGTCGTGCCCCAGTTCGTGAGGTGGTGATATCCGCTCTTCAGCTTTATGGAGCCGAGATTCGAGATAACGACCGAGGAATAGTAAGGATCGGACTCAATCAGGAAGTTCGGGCACCAGCCGTGCCTGTCGAGGAACATGATTATATGGATAAGGAACTTGGATAAAAACCTCGGGAGCTTATTGAGTAT
>CACXBO010000164.1 GCA_902765975.1 Oscillospiraceae bacterium | reverse complement strand
TTATGATGAAAGGCCGGAGAGTTTAAAAGAGCTTGACCGCGTGCGCGAAGCTAAGCCCGGCTGGTACAGGGGTCACGAGCTCGTCGGTATGCTCGCCTACGTCAAGGCATTTGCCGGAACGTTGAACGGCGTGCGCGGGAAGCTCGACTACGTTCAGGAGGCGGGAGTCAACTATCTTCACCTAATGCCGCTTCTTGAGAGCCCTGAGGGCAGATCTGACGGAGGCTACGCAGTCTCCGATTTCCGCAAGGTGCAGCCGGAGCTCGGCACTATGGCCGACCTTGCCGCCCTTGCCGACGACTGCCATAAGCGCGGCATCTCCCTATGTCTCGATTTCGTTATGAACCACACGAGCGAGGATCACGAGTGGGCAAAGCGCGCAAGAGCCGGAGAAAAGGAGTTTCAGGACAGGTACTTCTTCTTCGACGACTGGCGTATCCCTAATGAATATGAAAAGACTGTGCCTCAGGTCTTCCCCACCACAGCGCCCGGCAACTTCACCTGGTGCGACGAGGCAAAAAAGGTCGTCATGACCTGCTTCTACCCCTATCAGTGGGACCTCAACTACCGAAACCCCGCAGTTATGAACGACATGACCGACAATATGCTCAATCTGACCAATCATGGAGTTGACATAATACGTCTCGACGCGGTTCCGTACATCTGGAAGGAGCTCGGAACACAGTGCCGCAATCTTAAGGAGGTACACTCCCTCGTCCGCATAATGCGCATGACCTGCGAAATAGTATGTCCCGGGACTCTGCTTCTCGGCGAGGTCGTTATGGAGCCCTCTAAGGTCGTGCCCTACTTCGGAACTGTCGACAGGCCGGAGTGTCATATGCTGTATAACGTGACCACCATGGCCACAACGTGGCACACCGTGGCCACAAAGAACGTATCTCTTCTCAAGCACCAGCTCGGTCAGGTGTTCAGTCTGCCAAAGGACTACGTTTTCCTCAACTATCTCCGCTGCCACGACGACATCGGCTGGGGACTTGACTATCCCTATCTCTGGCAGTTCGGAATGGACGAGGTCGGACACAAGCGTTTCCTGAACGATTATTTCACAGGCAAATGGATGGGCAGCGACGCCCGCGGCGAGCTCTACAACGACGACCCGCGTCTCGGCGACGCGAGGCTCTGCGGCACCACCGCGTCGCTCTGCGGACTTGAGGCGGCACGATACGAGCGCGACGACGTCAAAGCGGAGTTTGCATGCCGATACGACATTATGCTCCACGCGTATATGCTCACTCTTTCCGGAGTGCCCGTGCTCTACTCCGGCGACGAGATCGGGCTTGAAAACGACTACGGATACCACAACGACGCATTCAAATGCGAGGACAGCCGCTGGCTGCACCGGGGCAATATGAACTGGGCGGCAGCTGAAATGCGGAAAAAGCGCGGAACGGTCGAATATGAGATATTCACCTCGCTCCGCAAGCTTGAGAAGCTCCGAACAAAGTATAATGTGTTCGACGGGAGCGCAGACACTTGGATAATCGAATCCGGCGACTCCTCCGTTCTCGCATTAGGGCGCTGGCTCAAAGGTCAGAAGCTCATAGCTCTGTTCAATTTTTCCAAAGAGCTGAAAACCGTACATATCGGCGAGCACGGGGACTTTACCGATCTTATGACCGGAAAGAAGCGCGGAGCTATCGCCGTTACTCTCCGTCCCGGCGATTTTGCTTGGCTGTTGGGGGCGTGAATATGAATAAAAAGCTTATCTTTCTCGACATTGACGGAACTCTGACCCCTTCCGGAACGAACACTCCACCCGACAGCGCGGTCGACGCAGTCAAGCGGGCTCAGGCCCGCGGGCACAAGGTTTTTCTCTGCACGGGGCGGAATCTCGATATGCTCTCGCCGCTCCTGCGATACGGCTTCGACGGAGTCGTGGCGAGCGCGGGCGGCTATGTAACGGCGGGAGACCGGGTGCTTTTCGACTGCCCGATGACAGACGTCCAGCTTGAAAAAGCTATGCGTCTTCTCGGTGAGCACGGCGTGTTCCGCACTATTGAGGCGAAGGACGCCACCTTCGGCGACGAGAATCTCGGTGAGTTCCTCGCAAACGCCGGAGACGGCAATTCCGAGCTTGTCCGCTGGCGCAAGGCTCTCGCGGAGAAGCTCAACATCAGACCGATGGGCGAATACGACGGAAGGCCGATCTACAAGGTCGTTATAATGTGTCTCGACTGGTCGCAGCTTGAGCCGGCGAAGGCGGAGCTTGAGCGCGAATTTGATTTCTGCATTCAGGATCTCGCCGCCCGAGGCTGCCTCAACGGCGAGCTGATCAACAGGAAATTCAACAAGGGCACCGGAGTAAAGCTCGCCGCCGAAACTCTCGGCTTTTCCATGGAGGACACGATAGGCTTCGGCGACAGTATGAACGATCTCGATATGATAAAGGTCGTCGGAACGAGCGTATGTATGGAAAACGGCTCGCCTCAGCTTAAGGCTATGAGCGACATGGTCTGCCCTTCGGTCGAGAACGACGGACTTGCCGACGCATTTATAAAGCTCGGGCTTATATAACTTGTAATGTACAGCGTAAGCTGTAAAAAAAAAACGGAGGAGAAAACGCTATGGCACTTGACTATCGCAAATGCGCCGAAGAGATATTCTCTCACCTCGGCGGCAGAGAAAACATCATCAGTGCGGCACATTGCGCCACACGTCTCCGCCTCGTCATCGCGGATAATTCCAAGCTTGACAAGGAAGCTCTCGAAAACGTAGAGGGCGTAAAGGGAATGTTCGATTCAAACGGTCAGCTCCAGCTCATCATCGGAACCGGCACGGTCAACAAGGTTTACGACGAATTCCTCGCCGTCACCGGAATGACAGCTGCC
>CACXBO010000163.1 GCA_902765975.1 Oscillospiraceae bacterium | reverse complement strand
TTCATATCCGCACCTCTTGTTTCTGATTATAAAAATGATCACATCCAATATAAAGATACACATTTCAAATTTTAAATCAATTTTAAAACAGTATACACTAACCTAAATAATAATTCAACCGCTTTTAATGTTAATAACGCAGAAAAGCGGTACGCTTATAATTTTATGATATACAAAAAAACCATTCTATGCTATAATAAACGAGCGTTCATCGCAAATCTTAAAAGAAATCAGGGTTTATATTATGAACTATGCAGAAGAATCCCTCAGGCTTCACAAGGAATGGAAGGGCAAGATTGAGGTTATTGCAACCGTTCCGGTTGCGACGAAGGAGGACCTATCCCTCGCATATACTCCCGGAGTCGCCCAGCCCTGCCTTGAGATACAGAAAAACGTCGACCTCTCTTATGAGCTCACGCGCCGTCACAATCTCTGCGCAGTTATAACCGACGGGACCGCAGTGCTCGGGCTCGGCGATATCGGTCCCGAAGCCGGAATGCCCGTTATGGAGGGAAAGTGCGTGCTCTTTAAGTCTTTCGGAAACGTCGACGCCTTCCCTCTCTGCGTCAAGACCAAGGACGTCGACGAGTTTGTCAACACCGTTGCTCTCATCTCCGGCAGCTTCGGAGGCATTAACCTTGAGGATATATCCGCTCCCCGCTGCTTCGAGATCGAAAGGAAGCTCAAGGAGCGCTGTGATATCCCCATCTTCCACGACGACCAGCACGGCACGGCCGTAATCACCCTCGCAGGTCTCACTAACGCTCTAAAGGTCGTTGGCAAGAATAAAGAGGACGTCAAGATAGTAACCTCCGGCGCCGGCGCCGCCGCCATCTCCATCGTAAAGCTTCTTCTCTCCGCCGGATTCAAAAACGTTATTATGACCGACAGGACTGGCGCTATATACGAGGGACGCGAGAATCTCAACTGGATAAAGGAAGAGATGTCCCACGTCACTAACCGCGGTATGGAAAAGGGCAAGCTCTGCGACGTTATCCGCGGCGCAGACGTTTTCATCGGAGTCTCCGCGCCCGGAACTCTAAGCGTCGATATGGTCAAGACTATGGCGAAGGATCCCATCATCTTTGCCTGCGCCAATCCCACCCCTGAGATCATGCCGGACGACGCCAAGGCAGGCGGAGCCGCCGTTATCGCGACCGGCCGATCCGATTTCCCGAACCAGATAAACAACGTCCTCGCCTTCCCCGGTATTTTCCGCGGTACCTTCGACGTTAGAGCGAGCGATATCAACGAGGAGATGAAGATGGCGGCTGCTATGGCTCTCGCCGGACTCGTCTCTGACGACGAGCTCTCCGCAGACTACATAATCCCCAAGGCGTTCGATCCCCGCGTCGGAGCAGCCGTCGCTGCAGCGGTACGAGATGCGGCAAGGAAGACCGGAGTCGCAAGGATATAAACCCACACGAAAATAATCGTCCGTCCCGAGCTTTGGGACGGACGATTTTATTATTTTATGAACTCTGTAAAGAAACGTATATTCGATGGGTCGGGCTTAAGCTCTCCGCTCTCCTCTTTTCTTACGACCTCCGCGATCCTGTCGTTTATAGGAGTCGGGACGTTGAACTTCCTCCCGAACTCGGAGACGACTCCGTTTATCGCTCCGATCTCACATGGCTTTCCGTTTCGGATATCCTGGAGCATTGACGGAACGATATTGACGTGCTTTTTCATTGCTATCGGCACGAGAAGCTCGGAAAAGGTCCGTTTCAGCGCGCCTTTATAATAAAACAGCTTCGTGATGTCCTTTCCCTGCACGGGCGCAAAGGTCGCTCCGGAGGCTCTGCCGACGTCGATGCACTCCTTCATGCAGCGCACTGCGACTTTTCGAGGAAGCTTCTTGCCGCTCACGTCGCCGAAAGTGCCTCCGAGAGCGGTGCCGAGTCCTGAAAACGTCGCGTTGATAAGGAGCTTTGACCAGCGAGCGCCTATAAGATTGGTTTCAATATTAACAGGGCACATTTTTTCAAGCAGCGCCTTCACCTCGCCGAGCTTCTCATCAGTTATGCCCCGCATTCCTCCCATATGAAACGAAAGGCTGTCCGGCTCGCTCGTAAGAACGCATTTGCCCGGCTCTGCAAGCGTCGCTCCCCATTCCACAACGCAGCCGACAGTGTGCTCTTCCCCTATTATCTCGGCTATTCCGGGCTCCGGTATGCCGTTCTGAAGGGTAACTATAACTCCTTCATCCGAAAGCATAGGCTTGAGAAACGTCACGACCTCCGGGTTATGAAGCTGCTTCGTCATAAGGAATATAACGTCGTATGGTCCGACCATCTCGTCGGGAAAAACCGCGTTCACGGGAACTGTCATCTCGACGGTTCCGGATATTTGCGCGCCGTTTCTCCTGAGAGCCTCTATGTGGGCTTTGTTTCGGTTTACAAGTTCGACCGGAACACCGTTTTTAGTCAAATAAGCTCCGAGAACTGTTCCAAGCGAACCGGCTCCGTAGATCGCGCATCTCATAATGATATCCTCCGAATCAGTTTGTAAGCTTTCTGACGGCTATCGCGCCGAGAGAGTTGCCCAGCGTTACCTCAAGAATGAAAAGCAGCGCTTTCGGCAGTTCAGCCGCGGCTCGGATCCCGATCGCGCAGTACGCCATATCTGCAATGCTGTGCTCAAAGCCGGCAAGTATAAACACGGTGACGCACATAAATATACCGACTACTCCGCTTACCGAATGCGGATGCTCCCTGTGGTTATGCACGGCGATGTACATCAGTATGCCGCAGAAGAACGATAGTATCAGGACCTGGAAAAAGCCCATGGAAAACTTTGCATCAAGCATCTTCGCCGCTGCCTCGGCATATGCGGGCTTTGCAATTCTGACAAGAGCGCCCGTGAAAACGGTTCCCGCGAGGTTTCCGAGCCAGACCCAGAGATAAAAAAGCTTATCCTTGTCCCCTATTATGTATCCGATTTTTCCAGTATAGAGATTCATTCCGAAAAAGCAGATGCTGAGAAGCCCAACGCTGAACAGCACCGCGCCTATTATCCTGTTATCTGAGGCGACGAATATAGTTCCTCCTATGCCTATCATTATTCCGGCGGCAAACGCCTTTTTGAATATATCTATCAATCTTTTCACAGCAGCGTTATCCCCGCCTTCTCGCAGGCCTCCATCGTATCGCGGTTCCAAAGGCTCGCCTGTACCTCTCCGATATGGCAGGCTCCGAGCAGGAGCATACAGAGCCGCGATTGCCCTATTCCGCCGCCTATCGACTGGGGAAGCTCGCCCGCAAGCAGCATCTTATGGAACATCAGGTTCTTTCTCTCCTCGCAGCCGGCCTCGCGAAGCTGCCTCTCCATAGCTTCTGGGTCGACGCGGATACCCATTGAGCTGATCTCCAGTCTGTCCTCAAGTATCGGGTTCCACATAAGGATATCGCCGTTCAGCTCCCAGTCGTCGTAGTCCGGCGCGCGTCCGTCGTGCTTTATGCCGCTTTTCAGCTTCTTTCCGATCTGCATAAGGAAAACCGTATGGTGTCTTTTGACTATCTCATACTCGCGCTGACCGGGATCGAGCTCCGGGAACATATCCTCAAGCTCCTGCGTGGTAATAAAGAACGTCTCGCGATCGGGCTTATAAGTAAGTACCGGGAAATGATACCTGAGAGTGTTCGCAGTATCGCAAATAGCGCCGACTATCGCCCTGACTGTGTCCTTCAGATACTCCACGTTGCGGTTTTCCGGAAGCATCACCTTTTCCCAGTCCCACTGATCGACATAAATGCTGTGGAGGTTATCGGTGACCTCGTCGCGTCTGATGGCGTTCATATTGGTATACAGACCGCTTTCCGGACGGAATTCATATCTCAGAAGCGCAAGCCTCTTCCACTTGGCGAGAGAATGCACGACCTGTCCGTTAACTCCCACGTTCGGAATGTCAAAGCTCACGGGTCTTTCAACTCCGTTCAGGTCGTCGTTAAGTCCTGTGCCGCCGTCAACGAAGAGCGGAGCGGATACTCTGTGGAGATTTAGACGGATAGACAGATTGCGCTGAAAATCCTCGTGGATCAGCTCGATCGCCCTCTGAAGCTGGTTATTGGAAAGGGGCATTTTATATCCTTCGGGTATTCTTAAAGAATGCATAAGATCACCTCACAAAAAAACTATGGATAATAATAACGCA
>CACXBO010000162.1 GCA_902765975.1 Oscillospiraceae bacterium | reverse complement strand
TCGCTGTCTATATATCTTGCGGCCTGGGTCGAGAACAGCTCGTAGTACCTGCCGCCCGTCTTCATAAGCTCCTTATGGCTTCCCTTCTCGACTATCTCGCCGTTCTCCATAACGAGGATGGTATCGGCGAGAGTGGCGGATGAGAGCCGGTGGGAGATGAATATGCTCGTTTTATCCTTTCTCAGCTCGTTGAAGCGATTGAAAATATCCTGCTCCGCCATCGGATCGAGACTTGCCGTAGGCTCGTCGAGAATGAGGATATCGCTGTCCGCATAGAAGGCGCGGGCAATGGCAAGCTTCTGCCACTGGCCTATGGAGAGCTCGGTGCCGCTCTCCTCGAAATACTTCATAAGCGGCGTGTCGTAGCCGTCCCTGAGCTTTTCTATATAATCTGCGGCTCCGCTGTTCTCGGCGGCTTTTTTTATATCGCTGTCGCTTCTCTCGCGCTTGAGGTCGCCGAATTGGATGTTCTCCGCTACGGACATGGCGTATTTTCCGAAGTCCTGGAATATGATGCCGAACATATCGTAGACCTCTCTCACATCGTATTCCCTTATATCCCGTCCGTCAAGCAGTATTTCCCCCTCCGTCGGATCGTAGAGCCGCGTCAGAAGCTTAATGAACGTGGTCTTTCCCGCTCCGTTGAGCCCGACAATGCTCACCGTCTCGCCGGGGTTTATCTTCACATTCAGGTTTTTGAGAACGAGCCTTTCCGAGCCGGGATAGGCAAAGGATACGTTTTTCGCCTCCAGCGTATGACCGACGTGGCGCGCAACGTGCTTCGGCTCCGGGATCGACGGGACTACAGTCTCACGCTCTGAGAGGAAGTCTATCAGATTGTCGATGAAGAGAGTTCCCTCGTAGATCGAGGCGGTCGTAACGATGAGGTTGCCGACCTGTATGCCGAGGGTGTTTATCGCGCCGGAGTAGAGCGAGAAGTCGCCGACCATAAACTGACCGGCGTAAACGCCTTTCGCAAGGTAGACGTAAAAGAAGCCGTAGACCGCGTTTGTTATGAGAGCAGCGCCTATCATCCACAAAAATTCCTGCACCTTAAGGCGGCGCAGACCGGAAAAATAGCCCTTAAAGGTCTCGCTGTATTTTTTTATCAGAACGTCGCCGAGGGAGAACATACGCACCTCCTTGACGAGATCCTTATCCGTTATCGTGGTGGAGTAATACTCCATCTGTCGCCTCGCCTTGGAACGGCGCATCATATAGTCGACGTTCTTTTTCCTGTAAATAAAGTTGATTATCGCTGTCGGAACTGAAGCGATGATGATTATCACCGGGGCTATCCTGCTCGCCGCGAAGAGGACGAAGATGTAGCTCGCCATGCTGATAGCAATGGAAATGACCGTGTTCGTCTGCGCCATTATCTGCATCGGTCTCATACCAGCCTCGCGGTTGGCGTTCTCAAGCCGGGAATAGAACTTCGGGTCGTCGTAGCTCATAACGTCCACGTTTTTCGCCTTTTCCATTATCTTCATCTTGACGTGATTGGCGACGAGCTCGCCCGTAACGCTCGAAATGACGGAGTAGCCGCGCTGAACGAGGCTGTTGAAAATGAAATAAGCAAACTGCCAGACGATGAGAACGGCGACGGTCGCAAATGCCATCTCCTTCCCCGAGTAGACGAGGGCGAGCCTGTTTAGTATCTCCGCGCCTATGAGCGAGCCGAGGACCGGCATCACCCCGTTGAATACCGCGACAAACACCATGATAAAGAGAAGGCTTTTTCTCGTCTCCCAGACGAGAGTGAATATGTAAAACAGATGCCCGAAAAACGACTTTATAACGTCTTTCACATATCTCGGAACGTCCTTTATCCCCTTCGGCTTCGCCACCCTGTCCTCAGCCTCCGGTCTTCTCTCACGCATTGCCATATGCTCACCTCTTCAGTTCTTATTTGAGCTTTCTTAAAAGCTTGCGGGCAAAAAACGTGCCCATTAGCAGCACGGCAGCGCCGGATACCGTTATGAGCGCAAGCGTTACCCAGCTCGACTGAGTAAAAGCGCCGATATTTAGATAGAAAAGCCCCGGCAATATGGCGACCGCTCCCGTAAAGCCTATGCACATGAGGGCGCAAACCGCGGCTCTCAGAGGCGTGAACGGGCGGCAGGTCAGTATGAGGTTTATTAGTCCTATCGCTCCTGCCGCGAGAGCGGCAGTCGTAGAGGCGGTCTCGTAAGGCGCGCCGAGAGCGTTCGTTATCATAGCTGCTATGGACGTTGCCGTTACAGCCAGCGCGCCGGGAGCGGCGCGGAGCAGCACACGCTTTAAGAAATTGCCCTTCGCCCGTTCAGTCGATGGCTCGAAGGTGAGGAAGAAGGAGGGACAGCCGACGGAAAGCGCGCTTATGAGCGTGAGCTGTATCGGCTGGAACGGATATCTCAGCGGAAGGAAAAGCAGCAGTATCGCAAGCGCGGTCGAATATAGCGTTTTCACAAGGAAGAGAGACGCTGTCCTCGTTATATTCCCGATGACTCTTCTTCCCTCTGCCACCACCTGCGGCAGAGAATTGAAGTCGCCGTTCAGTAAAACGAGCTGCGAGGCGTGCTCCGTCGCCTCCGCTCCGCCAGCTATGGCTATGGACGTGTCGGCGGTCTTCAGGGCGGGTATATCGTTCACCCCGTCGCCTGTCATTGCTACTGTGTGTCCGTCCCCCTTCAGCGCGCCAACAAGAAGGCGCTTTCTGTCCGGGGTCAAACGCCCGAAAATCACGCTGTCGCGGGCCTCGATAAGCTCTTCGTCGGTGAGCAGGGCGCAGTCCACTGCTTTATCGCAGCCGCGAAGTCCCAGTCTCGCGGCTACGGCGGAAACCGTTCTCGGATCGTCGCCTGACATTATCTTAACGCTGACGCCCTCGCTCTCAAACCAGCGCAGGGTATCCGCTGCAGCGGGGCGGAGCGTGTCCTTTATCAGAAAAAGTCCCAGAAGCTCCCTCCCGTTCGGAAGCCTGTCCCCCTCGAGCACGCCCTTCGCCCTTGCGAGAGCAAGCACTCTGTAGCCCTCGGAGGCGGCTATCTCAGCCTTTTCCGGCACGTTCTCAAGCACAAAGGACGGAGCGCCGAGTATAAGCGTTACACCGTCGGAGAAGGAAGCTGCGGAGCACTTTCTCGCGGAGGAGAAGGGCAGAGCTTCACAGGGTGCTTCCTCACCCGGCTCGATCGCGGAGGCGAGAGCTTTTAACGTGCCTGACGACGCCTCGAAGGCGCCGAGGAAACGGGACGCCGCGCTTCTGAGCTCGTTCTCAGTTGCCGAAAACGGTATCAGCTTATCGAGAGTCATCTCGCCCGTCGTCAGTGTTCCGGTCTTGTCGAGGCAGATAACGTCGCTGCGCGCCAGAGTCTCTATTCCGAAAAGCTCCTGCACGAGCGTCTGACGGCGGCCGAGCTTGACGACTCCCGCCATCAGAGCTACGGACGTGAGCAGTATAAGACCCTCCGGTATCATGCCTATCATCGCGGCAACTACCGACGGGACCGCCTCGTAAAGCGGCGCGGAACGGGTGAAGTATTCGCGTATGAAAAGAAGCGCTCCGAGGGGCACGAGAACGCGGCTTATAAGGCTCACGAGCCTGTTGAGGTCTGTCATAAGCTCTGAGCGTGGCGAGCGTATCTCCTTTGCCTCGGAGAGAAGCCTCGCCGCATAGCTTGCGTCGCCCACAGCGGCGAGCTGGGCTCTCACCGTTCCCTCAGTGAGGAATGAGCCGGACATCAGCCAATCCCCTTCGCCTCGCCTAACCGGGTCGCTCTCGCCGGTCAAAAGAGATTCGTCGGCACAGCAGCGGCCTGAGCGGATTATAGAGTCGGCGGAAATCTGATCTCCGGCGCGGAAAACTACGATATCGCCGAATACAAGTCCGTCCGCCGGACAGTCTATCTCAACTCCGCCTCTCACCGGATGCGCGGGTTTTTCCTGTAAAAGGCGCAGCTTTTTTATCATTGACCTCGCTCTGAGGGACTGTACCGTGCCTATAAGCGTATTTGAAAAAACAACGCCGAGGAAAAGCATATTCCGCCATGAGCCGACGAGAGCGAGGGCGAAGGCGAGGGCGAAGTTCAAGAGATTAAACAGGGTGAAGAGGTTTTCGCCGATTATCTGCAGAGTGCTCTTCTCCGGCTTTTCCGTTCTGCGGTTGCCAAGTCCGTCGAGCAGACGCCTGTCCGCCTCCTCCGGGCTGAGTCCCTCATCCGGCGTGGGAACGAAGCCATCCGGAAGCCCCTTCGGCAGCCTGAGATCGGCGGGCTTTGCCGCGCTTTCGGCCGATTTTTTAGCTTTTCCCACAGTTCTACCCCTCCCTCGGCTTTTTTCTCTATCCTAACCCGCGGCAGTAAAAAAGTCAAGTGAGGGCTCCTCATTATGCGGTGTCGGTTTTCCTCGACGCCGCCTCGTTTACGAGGGTGTAGATAACGGACGCGGCGGGGACCGAGAGAAGCATTCCGGCAAAGCCGAATGCCGCTCCACCGACGGTCACGGCGGCAAGCACGATAAGGCCGTTCAGCTTCATCGAGCCGCCTACTATTCGTGGATAGATGAAGGTATTGTCCGCCGCCTGCAGAACAACGATGAATATAAGGAAAAAGAGCGCCCTTGCCGGAGAGGCAGTTAGAGCCATCAGCGTCCCGAATCCGGCGCCTATCCACGCGCCGAAAACGGGTATCAGAGCGGAAACGCCCATCACCGCGGCGACGCCCGCCGGATACGGAAAGCGAAATACAAGCATTCCGATAAAGGTCAAAATCGAAATTGACGCCGCCTCAAGGACCTGCCCGGTCATAAAACTCCGAAAAGCCTTTCGAGACAGTCCAACAACGTGAAAAATACCGTTTGCCGCTCTATCTCCGAGAAAGGAAATGACCGTCCTGCGGAAAAAGCGTCCGACAGCTTCCCGCTCAACAGCAATTTTTGCTCCGATTACAGCGCCTAACACGACGTCAAGCACCGCACCGAATACTGAGCCGATCGTGCCAATGAGTCTGCCGAATACCGAACCTCCTCCCGGAATCAGACTTCTTACGTGATCCGTCACCCTGCTCCAGTCGATATCGCCTACCTTAACGAGATCAAGCTCTATCCCCACGCTTTCTGCAAGCCTGTCCGCCGCCATTATCGCCCGCTCCGCCTCACCGGGCAGTATCTCAGCAAGGGATTCAAGACCGGTTTTCAGCTCGGGTATCACTATTACGATTACAAGAGCGACAGCGGCGACCGCTATGATAAGGCAGAGGGCTACGCCGAGCCTCCGCGCCGTTTTTTCCCTCATGCCCTTGAGCCTTACGAGCTTGCCGCCCTTCATAAACGCTCTCTCAAAAAAATCCGAGGCGGGAATAAGTATGAACGACGCCGCAAAGCCTATCAGAACTGGCATAAGCACGTCGAGCGCCCACCTGATCGCGCTCCAAATCTCTCCGAGATGCGTAATAGCGGCATAGAAAATAAGCCCGGCAAAAACTATTTTGAGCGCGTTTCTTACCTGTCTGTCTCCGAACGGCACGGTCTCATCCCCCTTTTTGAATAGTATATCCCGTAATCGCACCTTTAGACCCCGCTGCGCTTTATAAAGCGTAAAAGAACTCCGATCCGAACGAGCCGGATCGGAGCTTATAGCTTTTATATAGTGGTTACGCCCAATATCTGTATAGGAAGGTTACGATTTGAGCTCTGGTACAGACCCGGTCCGGACTGAACGCCGTTTGAGACGTGCCCTTCGTTATGCCGGCGTTGACCGCCCAAATAACGGGCATCTCATAATACGCTCCCGGCTGCACATCATCAAAGCGTAAACCGTCCGACGGGGTCGCCGGCTCGCCCGCAGCTCTCCAGAGGAATGTCGCAATCTGAGCTCTCGTGCAGGCGGAGTCCGGACTGAAACGGTCCGAAGACGTCCCCCTGGTAATGCACTTCTGCGCCGCCCAGAGAACGGCTTTATAGTAATAAGCCTCTTCGCTCACGTCAGTAAACTGAGCTTCCCCGCTCTCCGGCTCCGGGCAGCCGGCCGCTCTCCAGAGGAAGGTCACCGCCTGGGCTCTCGTCGCTGGCTTTTCGGGGCTGAACGTACGCGGGCCGGTCCCGCTGGTCATTTTCAGGCTTACAGCCCAGTCGATAGCGTCGTGCGCCCAGTGCTCTTTTGGCGGCATATCCTCAAATATGCTTCCGGGGCAGCTCTCGCCGCATGGGGTAAAGGCGGACCGCGGTATAGCTACGACCTTCGTCTGAACGGTGAACGACGGGTTCCGGAAGGTCGCCGTGTAAAGCATCTCGCCTTCTTCCGCCGCTGTCGGCTCCTTAAGTACGGCTTTGCTCACCTCGCCCCACTCGCTCTCGGTATGGCTGCTGTCGTTTCTGCATACTCGCGTCGCCTTGACGCTCTCGCTGTCCGGTGACCACGCATAGGTCGGCGCAGCCCAATCGTGGCCGAGGGCGGATACCGCCGTATTCCCTTCCGCTATTTCGTTTTTGCCCTCGGCGTCGCTGAAGACCTTTCCGCAGCCGGAGCAGGTCCAGTATTCGATATTGCCCGGCGTCTCACAGGCGGCCGGCTTCGCTTCTGTCTTCACGAGAGAGTGGGGTACCGTGTATTCAAGGTCTATCGC
>CACXBO010000161.1 GCA_902765975.1 Oscillospiraceae bacterium | reverse complement strand
TATATAATTCCGCTTAGAAAAATAAAAAGGGGAGCGAGATATGGAAACAAAAAGATGCAAAAGCTGCGGCGCTCAGATCTATGCCGACGAGACCGCCTGCCCGTACTGCGGTATGACCGAATTCGAGGGCGAGACCAAGGCGCAGGAGACGCCGGAAGCGCCGGTGCAGATAGACTTCGTGAACAAAGCTCAGCCGAATCCCGAGCCCGCCCGAAATGAGAACGTCTTAAACGGAATAGTGGGAGCCTTTCTCTTTTCCCTCGGCGGCGTCGTCCTTTATTTCATACTCTATCAGCTAAACTACATTGCAGGCCTTGTCGGTTTCGTCACCTTCACCCTCGCGAATCTGGGCTACGGTGTGTTTACCGGAACGAAGGGCAAGAACTCGATGAAGGGCGTTATCGTGAGCATTGTCGTTACGGTGATAATGATAGCCGTTTCGGAATTTATATGCCTCGGCTACATTGTTCATCAGGAGCTGGGCAAGGAGTGGGGGCTTACGATCTTCGAGTCAATGAAGATAACGCCGGAGGTCATAACCTATTCGGAGATGTGGGGCGACGTCGCGCTTGAACTCGGGCTTTGCTATCTGCTCGCGGGTCTCGGCTCGTTGGGAGCTATAGTCGGAGCAGTCAAGGCGAGGAAAAAGGCAAAGGCGGAAGCTCAGCAGCAGGCTGAATGATAACGAATGATAAAGAGCCCACCGGGACGGCGTTCCGGTGGGCTCTTTTATTATAAGCGCGTTATCTTATATACTTTCGCATCGCGGCGTAGAAGTCGTTTTCGATTATCTTCGCCGTCATATTGAGCTTGTTTGCAGCGACCTTTTTCATATAGGATACGTATTCTTCCTGCTCCTCCTTCGTCATCGTCACGCCGGGAGCGGGCGTAAAGGTCTGAGTCATGGAGTTATAGAAGCCGGAATCGGTGCGCCAGGATTTTGAGTGGAAAATAACCATGCCCTCGTCCTCGCTGAGAGCGTCCTTTCCGGCGAGCATACGCGAGTCGTATTTAAGACCGAGAAGATTCGAGACCGTCGGCAGAAGATCGACTTGGCAGGTGACCTTATCGACAACTACGGGCTCCTTCATGCTGTGCGACCAGATTATCGCGCAGGAGCGGTATATCTCGGTGTCGAGATTCTTCTCGGAGAGGCTCTTGGCGAGAGTCTCGTTTGCGCCGAAGCTCTTTCCGGCAAGCTCGTCGAGGATATCCGTGTCGGAATAGGGTATGTGATCGGGAGCGGCTATTATCAAGGTGTTATCAAGCTTTCCCGCCGCCTCCAGCCTTTCAAGCAAAAGGGCCATCATGTTGTCGACCTCTATCGAGATCGCCATATACGCCTTCGTTTTCTCGCTCCAGGAGTAGGACGCGAGCCTGTCCTTATACTGATTTGCAACCCAGTTCCAGGAGTAAGGCGTGTGACCGGAGATAGTCAGATAATAGACGTTGAAGGGCGCCGACTTCGTCATATAGTCGTCGGTCGTGATGTCCACCATATACGTATCGCGCTGCGGCCATTTCATCTTTCCGGAGCTTGCGTATTCTCCGCCCATGCCGTGACCCATATATCTGTAGTCGTAGCCGAGGTTGGAGTGGCTCGCGGCGCGTCCGTAGAGGTTGTTTTCATTATTGTGATACGCCAGGTTGATATAGCCCTCTCTGCCGAGCTGCTGGGCGAGGGAGAAATATGCGTCCATCTTGACCTCGCCGGAGCGCTTCATGGAGATCGGGTTTCCGTCCTTCGGGTAGAGACCGAGAAGGTGCTGGCACTCTCCGTTTGAAGTGGAGGTGTAGTGGAGAGCGGTGTAGAAATTCGTGAAGTAAAAGCCCTCGTGCTGCATCTTATAGAGCGTCGGAGTAAGAACGGGGTCGACTGCGTAGCCCGAAAAGCCCTCTATAGTTATGAATATGACGTTGTAGCCCTCAAACATACCGGTGTACTCGTTCTTGTTCGTCGGCGTCTGGTTGTTGAAGTAGTTGGCAAGGTCTTTGATATCCTTGTTCTTCGACTCAGAGGCGAGAGCGACGAGGTCGACGTTCAGCACGTTAGGAGAGCGGTCGACAACAACGGGTGCAGGCGTGGGATCATCGGGATTTACGGGACTGTGCGGATCAACGGGAACGTCGGGATTGTCGGGAATAACAGGCTCGCCCTGACTGCCGGGATTTGGATTGACCGGAGTGGGGAGCACGCCGGGTCCGTCGTCGATAAGTCCCTCTCCCTCCGCCGGCTTGAAGATGTGCTGCACGTCCTGCCTCAGCATGGTAATAAGACCGAGCTGCTCGACCTGCTCGTTGAGACCGGTGTCCTTCCCGTAGTAATAGGCGGGACCGTAGTCCGTCTTCCAGTCGATAAGGCTGACGTCGCAGCGCGCGAAGATATGGAAGGCGGCCGCGAGAATGACGGCGCCGGTCACCGCGTAGGGCGAGCGGCGAGGCTTTATCTTGAGAGTAAAGAAGAAAAAGACGATGGGAGGAAGGAGCATAAGCAGAAGAATAAGGATATTGTTACCTATAGCGGCATAGACCTTGTCCGCGTAGTCCTCAAGGTGGTTTTCCGCGGCAGTTCCGAGTATGCTGACTCCGTAGTATTCCTGAAGAATGACTTTTGCGACAAACTCAGCGCCGAATACGACGGCCATTAAAAAAGATATAATGTTCGATACCCATTTTGCCGCCTTCCCCTTGAGAAGGGAGGTGAGCGCGCCTATGACAAGACCGAACGAAATGCCGAAGAGAATATAAATCGGCATGTATTTGAGATCGTTCTGCATATAGATATGGAGGATGAGCTCCAGCCATACCGCAAGAAACGGAAAGTAGAGAGTTCGGATAAAGTCGTGTTTATATATTCGTCCGAATATCAGGGTATTCTTCTTCAACTTCAGCACCCCACTGTTTAGAATTTGCCAATTACATTAATTATACCACTCTTTTCCGCTAATATAAAGAGCAAATTTTTAAAAATCGCGTCCGGCGATTTGACAAATTGCACACCTGACGGCAAGTTTTTTGTTTAAAGCTATTGCAAAATGTACAAAACGTGGTATAATAAGCTATACTCTTTATGAGAGAAAAGACCTCAATCAAGAAAGGAAATGGGAAAATGAAAAAAATACTCTGTATTATTCTTGCTCTTTGCATGGTGTTTGCGATAGCTTCGTGCGCCAAGACCGAGCCGAACAAACCCGAGCCAACGCCCACGGACCCCAACACTCCGGATGATAATAACACGCCCGATCCTGCGGTGGAGCCTGATAGGAGCTACACTATCCGCATCTATTCCAACTCCAACTCACCGGACCGCGTTGAGTGGTTTGTGAAAAAGGCTGCCGACGCAGGCTTCACGGTCAGCATCGACGACAACTCCGTCATCTCCGGCGACTCAGCGGCTGTTCAGGCGGCGAACGAGAAGCAGGACGGCGACCTTATCTTCGGCCTTAACGAGACCCGCTGGGGCCAGATAATCGGCGGTAAGTATGAGAACCTCAAGCTTATCGACTGGACTCCCACCTGGGCCGGCAAGGTCGGAGATTTCAAGTACGACGGTCAGGCATACGGAATCGTTATCCAGAACGTTCTGATGCTCTACCGTACCGACGAGTACGGCACCAACGGCGCCGAGCTCCACTTCCAGCACTGGGCTGACGTAGTCAATTCCGGCTACAGATGGTATCGCCAGAACAAGGTCGGCGGCACCACCAACGCGAACATCAACTCCGCTATGCTCTATGCGTTTGTAGATCCGACATCTCCCGCCGGCGGCATCTCCGTTGACGGCTGGAAGACCCTTTGGAAGTTCTGCGCCGAGGGCGTTTCCGGCGGCGACGACTTCAAATACGGCTTCGATCCTCTGAACCGCGGCGACGTTCAGGTCTCCGAGTATTACTCCTCAGCGCTTTACGGTCAGATAGACGCGGCGGCAAACGGCTCCGATCATCCGCTCAAGGGCGGACTTGAGCCCGAGAACTGGAACCTCGTCGACATAGCCGACGGCACCTACTACATAGCCGAGTACGTCGGAATCCTTGACAAGACCGGCCGTACCGAGGCTCAGACCGCTCAGGTCAAGGCCTTTGCCGAGTGGTTCGGCGGCGCAGATATGCAGGCCGCATGGGCTGAGGAGTGGGATACCTATCCCTGCAACACCGAC
>CACXBO010000160.1 GCA_902765975.1 Oscillospiraceae bacterium | reverse complement strand
AGACTATAAGCGCATTGGCATAGGCTATCTGCCTGAGGAGCGCGGACTGTATCCGAAAAAGAAGATAATCGACCAGCTCACCTATTTTGCCATGCTCAAGGGTATGCAGAGGCAGGAAGCGGTCAAGAGCGTCGATCACTGGCTCGAACGCCTCGGAATGACTGAGTACCGCGATAAAAAGCTTGAGACCCTGTCGAAGGGCAATCAGCAAAAGATACAGCTCGTGACCGCCCTCGCCCACGACCCGGACGTCGTCATTCTCGACGAGCCGTTCTCCGGACTTGACCCGGTAAACGCCCAGCTCCTCAAGGACGTAGTCAGAGAGGAGATAGGCCGCGGCAAGATCGTCCTCTTCTCAAGCCACCAGATGGGCTATATCGAGGAGTTCTGCGACTCCATCTGCATACTGAACGGAGGCTCTTCCGTTCTCCAGGGCAATCTCGCTGAGATAAAGCGCGGCGAGCAGAGGGACAGGCTCGTCGTAAAGGCCGTTAACGCCGCGGAGATAGCGGAAAAGTTCGGCGGCAGGCTCGACGAGCACGGCGCCGCCGTCATAAGGTTTAAAACGGCGGAGGAACGCCGCTCACTCACCGAAAGGCTCGCAGCCTTAGACCCGGATTCGATAAGCGTTTACGAGCCGAGCCTGAACGATATCTTCGTCAAATACGTAAAGGAGGAAGCAGAAAATGAAAAAGTTTAAGACAATTCTCTCTTTTGAGCTTTCAAGCTTCCTGAAAAACCGCGTTTTCGTCGGCGTCACCCTGTTTTTCGTCGTCGCGATCGCCATAGCTCTCTCTTTCCCGCGCATTTCCGCCCTCTTCAAATCGGAAGAAAGGGCGCCGGAAAACAGACCCGTTATGCTTTACTCATCCTCCGACCCCGAGCTTTCACCCGTTCTCGGCGGCGCGCTCCAGGCCGCCTTCGACGGCTATGAGCTGAAGAGCGCCGAGGGAGATATCTCCGACGCGATAAGGGCCGGAACGGCTGAGTGCGGAGTTGAGGCGAGCCTTACGGAGTATAAGTACTACGTCGAAAACGTGTCTATGCACGACAGTAACGAGGCGGTCATCAGGGGGGTGCTTACGGAGCTGTACAGGGCTTACGCATTTACCGAGGCAGGCGTACCCGCAGGAGCAGTCTCGGAGATACTGACCCGCGAGATAACCGGCGAGACGCTCAGCATCGGCGAGGACAAAACGATGAACTTCCTCTATACTTACATAATGGTCATCGTCCTCTATATGGTGATAATGCTCTACGGCCAGCTTGTTGCGGCCGGAGTTGCGGCGGAGAAATCAAACCGTGCGATGGAGCTTCTTATAACAAGCTCGAGCCCGATCAGCATGATGTTCGGCAAGGTGCTCGCCTGCGGCATCGCGGGGCTCGGTCAGATAGCGGCAATATTCGGCTCCGCCGTGGTTTTCTACGGCGTCAACAAGAGCTACTGGACCGGCTCCGAGCTCATTGAGAGCCTTTTCGCGATACCCGCATCGCTTCTCGTCTATATGCTCCTTTTCTTCGTGCTCGGCTTCTTCCTCTACGCCTTCCTTTACGGAGCCGTCGGCTCCACCGTATCGAAGACCGAGGACGTCGGAACAGCCTCAATGCCTATCAATATGGCGTTTATCGTCGTATATATGGTGGTGCTCGTCTCCCTCTCCACCGGCAGCGTGGATAACGTGCCCATGAAGATACTTTCCTTCTTCCCGCTCACAAGCCCGATGGCGATGTTCGCAAGGATCGCCATGAGCACCGTACCCTTCTGGGAGATAGCTGTCAGTATCGGGCTGCTGGTCGCCGGAGTCGCGATGATCGGCGTGCTTGCCGCCAAGATATACCGCGTCGGCGTGCTGATGTACGGCACGCGCCCGAAGCTTCCGGAGCTTCTGAAGGCGCTCAGAAAAGCGTAAAATGCATTCTCTCTCCCCGGTTTTCCCGGGGGGAGTTTTTTTACCTGCGGTTATTGAATTTTCGCAGCCGTTCATATATAATCAAGATTTAGAAATATGCTCCGAAAGGATATGTAAATATGAAATTAGGAATCGTTGGGCTTCCGAACGTGGGAAAGTCCACGCTGTTCAACGCAATAACAAACGCGGGAGCCGAGAGCGCAAACTATCCGTTCTGCACGATAGAGCCGAACGTCGGCGTTGTTTCCGTGCCGGACAGCAGGCTCGACTGGCTCGCCGACTTCTATAAGCCGAAGAAGAAGACTCCGGCAGTCATCGAATTCGTAGACATCGCCGGGCTCGTTAAGGGCGCGTCGAAGGGCGAGGGGCTCGGCAACAAGTTCCTTGAAAACATCCGCAGAACGGACGCTATCGTCCACGTCGTCCGCTGCTTCGACGACGACAACGTCATCCACGTCGAGGGCGGCTGCGACCCGATAAGGGATATCGACATAATCGACCTTGAGCTCATAATGGCGGATCTCGAGATGGTCGAGCGCAGGCTCGACAAGGCTCAAAAGGCGGCGAAGTCCGGCGATAAAAGGCTCCGCCGCGAGGTGGAGGTCTTCGAGGCTCTTAAGGCTCATCTCGACGGCGGCAGGAGCGCGCGCAGCTTCCCGGGCGGCGAGGACGAGATGGAGCTTATCTCCACCTCCGATCTTCTCACGCTCAAGCCCGTCATCTATGCGGCGAACACCGACGAGAACGGCATAGCCGACCTTGAGGGCAACGAATACTACAAGGCGGTCCTCTCCCGTGCAGAGGCCGAGGGCGCCGAGGTCCTGCCCATCTGCGCCAAGACGGAGCAGGAGCTCACGGAGCTCGACGAGGAGGAGCGCAGTATGTTCCTCGAGGAGCTCGGCCTCAAGGAGAGCGGTCTCGACAGGCTCGTCAACTGCTCCTACGATCTTCTCGGTCTCATCTCCTTCCTCACAGCGGGAGCCGACGAGTGCCGCGCCTGGACGATAAAGAAGGGCACGAAGGCTCCACAGGCCGCGGGCAAGATACACACCGACTTTGAGCGCGGCTTCATCCGCGCCGAGATAGTCGCCTTCGACGACCTCAAGGCTTGCGGCTCAATGACCGCCGCAAAGGAGAAGGGTCTCGTCCGCTCCGAGGGCAAGGAGTACGTCATGCACGACGGCGACGTCACCCTCTTCAGGTTCAACGTATGACGGAAGCACAGCCGAAAAAGCGCATAGAGCTTATCGACACTCTGCGCGGCGTCGCCGTTTTTCTGATGGTGTTCCACCATTTCTTTTATGACCTCTGCTGGCTCCTCGGCGACTGGACCGCCTCCGTATTCGGCGACCGCTGGGTGCTGTTCTCAAACCCCGTTTTCAACTTCCTGCACTACATCTTCGCGGGAGTATTCGTATTCCTTGCCGGCGTTTCCTGCCGTCTCTCCCGGTCGAATCTGAAAAGGGGCGCGATATGCTTTATTATCGCCATGGCGATGACCTTCGTAACGAGCCTCAGCTTCATCGACTCGCCGATACGCTTCGGCGTGCTCCATCTGCTCGGAGTCTCGATGATGCTCTACGGTCTCGCCGCGGATAAAAACGTGCCGCGCGCTCTCCGTCTTGCCGTTTACGCTGCCCTCTTTGCCGCCTCGATCTGGCTTGTGAGCTCGGTCTCGACGGAGGAGATAACGAGGTGGCTCTTCCCCCTCGGCTGGACCTATCCGGGGTTTTACAGCGCGGATTATTTCCCGCTCTTTCCGTGGCTTTTCGTCTTCCTGATCGGCTCGTGGGCGGGTTATTACGTTGCGGAGAGGAAGCTGCCGGAGCGTTTTTACGAGCTTAAGGGAGTTCCCTTCTTCTCGTGGCTCGGCAGAAGATCGCTT
>CACXBO010000159.1 GCA_902765975.1 Oscillospiraceae bacterium | reverse complement strand
GATAAAGCTTTCGGGCCGCGGTAAATAACGAGGCGCGATGGCGCGGCCGAGCCGTTATAGCAGTAGGAAAAGGCGAGATAGAGCCCCGCCTCTCGTATCTCCAGCTCGCCCATATTATCGGAAACGGGATATTTCCCGAAAAATGACATAAAAAAACGCCCCCTCCGCTAATTATACGGAGGGGGCGAGGTCTTTATTACCTTATCGATTTATCCCACGGTGTAGCTCCCGCGGACGAGCACCTTCACGTTTGAGGTCGCCTTTATGCCGTTGCCCTTTATCGTCACGATATACATGTGGTCCTTCGCGAGCTCGACGCCCGCCTGGGAGACGGAGGCGCCGGAGGTCTCGTCGATGAGCCTCGGATTCGACGAGCCGAAGCTTACCGCGGTGCCTATCCTGAGCATTATCTCGGTGCCGACAGAGCAGCTCAGAGTCTGTCCGGAGGACAGGGAGACTACGGAGAACCGCAGATCTCCGTCGACCTTCGAGCCCTCTGCGAGCTGAGCGCCGCCCGCGCTTCCGGCGAGCTTTTCTCCTATCTCAGCCGCCTTTTCGTCGAGGGCGCCTCCGAGCTCCTCGCGCATACGAGGCACAACGGTCTCCTCGAGATATGAGAGAGTTACGAGCGGGTCGGATTCAGACCCGGCTGTGGTCGCGGCTATCGCGCCGACTCCGGCGGAAGCCGCGCAGAGGATGAGAGCCGCAAGCCCGATGAGAAGCTTTTTCTTAGTAGTCATATGTACCTTCCTCCGTTCGGAGCGGGCTCTGCCCGCTCCTCTTATTGAAGCCCGAAGCTTACCGCGATGGCGTTGTCCACCTTCTGCATAAACTCGGGCGAGGCTCTGCCCATTTTTTCCTTGAGCCTTTTCTTGTCTATCGTGCGTATCTGCTCGAGAAGCACGACAGAATCCTTCGTAAGACCGAAGGACCGCGCCTCGAGCTCGATGTGAGTGGGGAGCTTTGCCTTCCCCATCTGGCTGGTTATCGCCGCGGCGATGACAGTCGGGCTGTGCCTGTTGCCCGTGTCGTTCTGAACGATGAGCACGGGGCGCATGCCGCCCTGCTCCGAGCCGACCACGGGGCTCAGATCCGCATAGTAGATATCTCCTCGTTTAACTCCGCTGAGCACTTTATTTCACTCTCCGATAGGATCAATAGTCCGGCTTTATGTACCGACACTATGATTCTTTCACAAAAGAGATTTTTTATACATTGAGAAGAGAGTTTCCCCTCGTTCCAATATATGCCGAAGGCTCAGCCGACGTACACGCGGGGCACTCTTTTCGACACGGAGCACATAAGCTCGTAGGGTATCGTGCCGGCTCTCCGTGAAAGCTCCTCGAGATCTGCGTTTTCGCCGAATATCTCAACGCGGCTGTCGAGATTAACGCCCGGCAGCTCCGTGAGATCGACCATGCACATATCCATGCAGATGCGCCCTCGCTGGGGAGCGAAGCCATCGTCGGTGTAAACGGAAAAATTATTTGAAAGACTGCGCAGAAGCCCGTCCGCGTAGCCTATGGGGATAACGCCCATCCTCGTGTGCCTTTCGGTTTTGAAAATGCCGCCGTAGCTCACAGAGACGCCCGCGTCGTAATGCTTTATCGTGCTGACCGTTGTGATAAGGCTCATCGCGCTTTTCAGACCCAGCCTGCCTCCGTCGCCGTAGCCGTAAAGCAGAAGTCCGGGACGGACCATATCGAGAGCCGTTTCCGGGTAGCTCAGGACGGCGCCGGAATTTGCCGCGTGCTTTATTCTGAAGCGGAAGCCCGACTCGCGCTCGACCGCGCTTATAACGTCGCAGAAAAGGCGGAACTGGTTTTCCGTGTATGCCTTCGCCTCTTCGCCCGGCTCGTCGGAGAGGGCAAAGTGGGTGAAAACTCCCTCGGCGTCGATATTCGGCAAATTCACAGCGGAGATAATGTTTCTGACTCCGTCCGTAAAGTGCTTCCCGCCGCAGAGAAAGCCGAGGCGGCTCATGCCGGTGTCGAGAGCGATATGCACCTTGAGAGTGTCGCCGCATTTTTTCGCCTCGTCGGAAAACTCCTTTGCCTTTGCCTCGCAGGTGACCGTCTGCGTGATGCCGTAGCGGCAGAGAAGCGGCACGTTGTCCGCGGGAGTGTGACCGAGGATGAGTATCGGAAGCTTTATGCCCGACTCGCGCAGCTCGATAGCCTCCGCAAGACAGGATACGGCGAGATAATCCGCCCCGACCCTTTCGAGAAGGCGGGAGACCTCTATTGCCCCGTGACCGTAGGCGTCCGCCTTGACGACGCCGAGAAACTTTGTTCCGGAGGGGATAGCGGCTCTTATCGCTCTGTAGTTGTGCTCTATCGCGCCGAGGCTTATCTCCGCCCAGGTGCGCTCCTGAAGCTTCATAAAAACGCCTTCTTCTCATGCTGATGGAGGCATTATATCACGGGGCGCGGATAAATGCAAATACCATTGCTTCGGGAGGTAAAATTAAGAGAAATATTTTGAATGAATTCTTGCAAATAATTGCCGTCTCTGGTATAATATCTTAGCTAATTAAAAACTAAGGAGGAATACGCATATGAGCAAGAAATACGTTTACCTTTTCTCAGAAGGCAATGCGACCATGAGAGAGCTCCTCGGCGGAAAGGGAGCCAATCTGGCGGAGATGACCAACATCGGCCTGCCCGTGCCCCAGGGCTTTACCATCACTACCGAGGCCTGCACTCAGTACTATGAGGACGGCCGCAGGATAAACGATGAGATAATGGCCGAGATCATGGAGTACGTTGCCAAGATGGAAGAGATAAACGGGAAAAAATTCGGGGATCTCCATAATCCGCTTCTCGTTTCCGTCCGTTCCGGCGCCCGCGCTTCCATGCCCGGAATGATGGACACCATCCTGAACCTCGGTCTCAACGACGAGGTCGTCGCCGCTATGATAGCCGGCAACCCCGACCCCAAGTTCGAGCGTTTCGTCTACGACAGCTATCGCCGCTTCATCCAGATGTTCTCCGACGTCGTTATGGAGGTCGGAAAGAAGTACTTCGAGCTTCTCATCGACAAGATGAAGGCCGAACGCGGAGTCAAGCTGGATATCGAGCTTTCCGCCGCCGACCTCAAGGAGCTCGCCGCCCAGTTTAAGGCGGAGTATAAGGCTCAGATCGGCGAGGACTTCCCCTCCGACCCGAAGGTCCAGCTCTATGAAGCCATCCGCGCCGTGTTCCGCTCCTGGGACAACCCCCGCGCCAACGTATACCGCCGCGACAACGACATCCCCTATTCCTGGGGCACCGCCGTCAACGTCATGCCGATGGTCTTCGGCAACCT
>CACXBO010000158.1 GCA_902765975.1 Oscillospiraceae bacterium | reverse complement strand
TCGGTTGGGTCGTCGCCTATGCTGACGCTAACGCTCTCGCCGTCCTTTTTTATGACCACGCCGTGCAGAGACAGCGGTATCGTCACCCACTGGTACTTGCGAATGCCGCCGTAGTAATGAGTTCTGAAATACGCGACCTCGTCCTTCTCGAACAGCGGCACCTGCTTCAAGTCGATTCTGGGCGAGTCGATATGCGCGGCACAGATATGCGTTCCTTTCTCCATCGGCTCTTCGCCGATAACCGCCAGAAAAAGAGCCTTGCCGCGGATATTGCGGTATATCTTTTCGCCGGCCTTAAGCTGAGCTTTTCCGTCCCACTCGCGAAAGCCATTCTCCTCGGCAAGCTTCACAGCCTCATTTACGGCGAGCCTCTCAGTCTTTGCCTTTGCCATAAAGTCCTTGTATCTCTCGCAGTAAGCGTCGCTGAGCTTCTTCTCGTCCGCGCTGAGCACGTCGGAAAGATGCTTCTGCTTATATATAAGCTCGTTTTTCTTCTCTTCGGTCATATCTATATCTCCTTTTGTAATAATGCTCTTTATATTGCCTCTCAAATAAGCGAGAAACTCAGCTTCCGTTTTGTATGAGTTTACAACCGTTTTATCGCAGAGCCTTGAAAAATCTTCATCGCTCTTCTGCGCGTAGATTCTCGACTCCGCTCTCTCGCGGCTTATGCCGTCGCGGAGCATTATCCTCCTTACTCTATCCTCACGCGGGGCGGTGACGGCTAAGGTAATATCGCAGAGCTCAGCCTCTCCGCCTTCAAAAAGCCCAACGGCGTCGACAGCGAAATCATTCACGCCTCTTTCTCTTTCGCGGGCTATCCTGCGGTCTGTCTCACGCAGCACGAAGGGGTGTGTTATCCCGTTCAGTTTTGCAAGAGCCTCATCGGATGAGAACACCTCGGCGGCAAGCGCCTTACGGTCGACCTTGCCCGACTTTACCGCGCTCGGAAACGCAGAGCCTAAAGCTCTCTTCAGCTCGTCGGATGTTTCGAGCAGCTCGTGATAAACTCTGTCGCAGTCGATGAGATAAAAGCCGTATTCCTTGAGCGCGTTCAAAAGCGTGGTCTTTCCGGAACCGGAGCCGCCGGTTATTCCGATAATCATAGTTCTTTTTTTTCCCTGAGCGCCGCCGCAACGTCGTCCTCGGTGATCGCGCCTTTGCGGAGTATGACCGGCTTTTTCCCGGTCAAATCAATAACCGTCGATGGCTCTCCGGCGCAGTCGGCCTCTGTGCAGAACACCGCGTCCAGCCTGCCGTTAAAGTATTTCATGACCTCGCTGTAGCCCATTGCGTTCGGCTCGCCGGAGAGATTCGCGCTCGTTCCCGTGAGCGGAAGTCCCGTCATCCTAAGGAGAGCAAGCGCAATATGGCTCTTCGGGCAGCGAAGTCCGACAGTCGCTCCCCCCGCAGTCAGAAGATCCGGAACGACGGCCTTCTTCTTCAAAACCATTGTGAGAGGTCCCGGCCAGTACGCCTCCGCAAGCTTATAAGCCTCCTCCGGTATGTCGGCGCAGAGCTTCTCCGCCATGCCCATATCCGATACGAAAAGGCTCATCGGCTTCGTCTCCGGTCTGCCCTTCGCCTCGTACACGGCCTTTATCGCTTCCTCGCTCAGCCCGTTCGCGCAGATGCCCCAAACGGTCTCCGTCGGAAGAGCTACCGTCCCGTCGTTCAGAATTATGTTAACAGCCCTCTCTGTTTCGGAAGGTAATAATATCTCAGTTTTCATTTCCACTCCTCAGTTTTTCGGCTCTGTCCGCCGTAATAAGCGCGTCGATAAGCTCATCGAGCCCGCCGTCGAGTATTTTCCTGAGCGGGAAGGACTTATCGTCGCAGGAGAGCCTTCTGTCAACGACGCTGTCGCGCTGATAGAAGTAGGTGCGTATCTTCTCGCTTCTCTCGCCTGTCCCCACCTGGCTTTTCCTCTCGCCTGCCACCTGACTGCGCCTTTTTTCAAGCTCCGCCTCGTACAGCTTAGAGCGCAGTATATCGAGAGCCTTGTCCTTGTTTCGGTACTGGCTTCGCTCGTCCTGGCACTCGACGACAGTTCCCGTAGGGATATGAGTCACGCGAATTGCAGAGCTTGTCTTGTTGACCTTCTGTCCACCCGCGCCGGAAGAACGGAATGTTTCAATCTGCACCTCGTCGAGATCAAGGTGGAAATCGACCTCCTCAGCCTCCGGAAGAACTGCAACGGTCGCCGTTGAGGTCTGTATGCGTCCGTTCGATTCGGTCACCGGGACTCGCTTGACGCAGTGACCGCCGGCCTCGAATTTAAGCCGGGACCAGGCGCCCTCGCCTTTTATAATAAAGCTTATCTCCTTGAAGCCTCCGAGCTCTGTGGGATTTTCGTTCACGGTCTCTATCTTCCAGCCTCGAGAATCGCAGTACATGGAGTACATACGGAAAATATCTGCGGCGAAGAGCGCGGCCTCCTCCCCGCCTATTCCCTGGCGTATCTCCATTATGACGTTTTTCGAATCGTTGGGGTCTCTCGGAAGAAGCAGCAGCTTAAGCTCCTCGTCTGTCTCCTCGAGCTTTGCCTTCGCTTCGGCGAGCTCCGCCTTCGCCATCTCGCCGAGTTCCGGGTCTCCGATAAGCCCGATGGCGGATTCGATATCGCTCTCAAGCCTGACTCGGCGGCGGTAAGCCTCGCTTATCGGCTTAAGCTCCTTCTGCTCCCGCGCAATAGCTGCGTATCTCTCCGGGTCGGAATACACCTCGGGAGACTGAAGCATTTTCTCCAGCTCCGTGAGCTTTTCATCAATACTGCGAAGCTTACTTAGCATCTCCACTGTCCCTTCTCGTTTCACTAAATAATTATATTACCATATCCGCAAGATAAAAACAAGGTCAAGCGGCTTATTCATTGACTTTTCCTGCTGATTTGAGCAAAAAACTCCCGACACAAGGCCGGGAGGGGAAAATCATCTTTTTACTTTTTCATCGGGCTCATCGTGTTCTCCTTGAGCACGACGTCGTGGGCTCCGCCCTCAACTATGCTCGTTGCGGAGACGAGAGTTATTTTTGCCTTCTCCTGCAGCTCTGGTATGGTTATCGCGCCGCAGTTGCACATCGTGTGCCTCACCTTCGAGAGCGTGAGAGCGACGTTATCGTGAAGTGAGCCTGCGTAAGGCACGTAGGAATCGACGCCCTCTTCAAACGCCATGCCGGCCTTTCCGCCGACGTCGTATCTCTGCCAGTTGCGGGCTCTCGCGCTGCCCTCGCCCCAGTACTCCTTCATATAGCTTCCGCCGATGGAAACTCTGCGGGAGGGGCTCTCGTCGAATCTGGCGAAGTAGCGGCCGAGCATTAGGAAATCGGCGCCCATGGCAAGCGCGAGGGTGAAGTGGTAGTCGTGGACTATGCCTCCGTCGGAGCAGACAGGAACGTAAACTCCCGTCTCCTTCGCGTATCTGTCGCGCTCGGCGCAGACGTCGATGAGCGCGGTGGCCTGTCCGCGGCCGATGCCCTTCTGCTCTCTCGTTATGCAGATCGAGCCGCCGCCGATACCGACCTTCACGAAATCGGCGCCGCAATCGGCGAGGAAGCGGAAGCCCTCGGCGTCGACCACGTTTCCGGCTCCCACCTTGACGGAGTCGCCGTAGTTGTCGCGTATCCACTTTATCGTGCGCTTCTGCCACTCAGAGAAGCCCTCGGAGGAATCAATGCAGAGTACGTCGGCTCCCGCTTCGATAAGCGCGGGAACGCGGTCTGCGTAGTCCCTCGTGTTTATTCCTGCGCCGACGATAAATTTCTTGTGCGCGTCGAGAAGCTCAAGCGGATTTTCCTTGTGGCTGTCGTAGTCCTTGCGGAAGACGAAGTACAAAAGCCTGCCCTCGTCGTCGACTATCGGGAGATTGTTTATCTTTTTATCCCATATTATATCGTTTGCTTCCTTCAGCGTCGTCTCCTTGTGGGCGACTACGAGGCGGGAGAGCGGGGTCATAAAGGTCTCGACCTTCTCCTCTCCGGTCATTCTGGAAAGGCGGTAATCGCGGCTCGTTACGATGCCGAGAAGCTTGCCGTCCGCCCCTCCGTTCTCGGTCACGGCAACGGTATTGTGGCCTGTGCGCTCTGTTACCTTGAGCATATCGCGAAGGGTATCGGTGGGTCTGACGTTTGAGTCGGACGGAACAAAGCCCGCCTTATACGCCTTTGCCCTTGCGACCATAGCCGCCTGATCTGCAACCGTCTGGCTTCCGTAGATGAAGCTCACTCCGCCCTCCTTGGCAAGAGCGACCGCCATACGGTCGTCGGAAACCGCCTGCATTATGGCGCTCGTCATCGGTATGTTCATATATATATCGGCGCTCTCGCCGACCTTGTGCTTTACGAGCGGAGTCCTGAGGCTGACCTTGTCGGGCACGCATTCTGCACTCGAATACCCCGGAATTAGCAGATACTCGGAAAAAGTTCTTGAGGGCTCCTGAAAAATAAAGGCCATAGTGCATTCCTCCCAATAAAATTATTAGCGGTAGGATAACAGAAAGGCGGCTTTCCGTCAAGAGAAAAACCGCCTAAATTCGCCGCTATTTTCTATCACGTTGATAGTAAAACATATACTGCTGAGCAAGTCCGGCGTCGTCGCCGAAAACCGAGGGATCAAACCCTCCGGGATAGTGTTCGCTGAGAGCTTTCTTTATCCATACGTCTATCGGAAAGGCTCGAGGCATACGGAGTGAAAAGAGCACTACGCAGTTTGCAACCTTCTCCCCTATCCCCGGCAGCTCCATAAGCCGGCGCTTCGCCTCGGGGTATTCTTTCCTGCTCAGCTCCTCCAGATTAAGCCGCCCCTCAGCGACCTCACGGGCGGCGTTCAGAATATAAGGCGCCCTGTATCCGCAGCGCAGAGGGTCAAGATCCCGCTCGGAAAGAGACGCCACCCTTTCGGCAGAGGGAAAGGAGCGATACTCTCCGCCCTCAAATTCTATCCGCTCACCGTACAGCCCCGAAAGAGTTTCAACTATTTTCTTTATCCGCGGGATATTGTTGCACTGGCTTATAATAAAAGAACACAGGGTCTCCCATCTGTCCTGATTGAGAAGCCTTATCCCCTTGCCGTATTCCGAGGCGGCAAGCATATAATCGTCCACCGCGCAGCGGCGTCTGCGCTCCGTATAATTTGCCCCGAAATCGAAATATTCGCGCCATACGCTCTCAAATTCCGCTTTTGTGCAGGTTATGTAAACCGAATCTCCGTCCTCGCGGACTCTTGCGGCTCTTCCGAGGGCGACTCCGGTATAGCTCCCGTCGGGATTCTCGTTCCAGCGGAAGCACTGACCGCACTCGAATATTTTCTTTGCGGAAAAGTCGTCCTCCGGGCATATTTTTATTTCGCGCCCGGCTTCCTCTATCCTCATATCTCCCTCCGTTTTTTGTTTTTCCTCATTTTAATGCATTTTTCTCGCTAAATCAAGATGCCTCTGCGGCTCGATCAGTGCAAATTGACTGTTGATATTTGCGAAGATGCGCGATATAATCCGGATATATTGCAGAGTAGGCCTGCGAGCGTTAAGTGCCGGGGGGACGGAGAGTTGCCCTTCGGACGAAAAGCACAAGCTTGCGGTTCGCCGGCCGCATCCCGCTGCATCAGAAGATAGCCATATCTCCTCTTGTAGTTCGATAGTATCTGCAAAGGAGGTATTTTTTATGAAAAAATTCGGCAGCACTCTTCTCTCCTCCGCCCGCGAGATCAAAAGGCTGAGGACGCTCACCCTCTGCGCCGTTCTCGCGGCGCTCGCAGTCGCTCTCAACTACGTTGCGAGCATCAATATCGGGCCGTATATCAAAATAGGCTTTTCCGGCATACCCAATCAGCTCGTGGACTGGCTTTTCGGACCGGTTACCGGTATGCTCTTCGCCGCCGTGCTCGACGTTTTAAAGTTCGCGCTGAAGCCGGACGGGGTTTTCTTCTTCGGCTACACCGCGAGCGCCATGCTCGCCGCCTTCATTTACGGCGTTTCCTATTACAAGAGGCCCCTAAACTTCTGGCGAGTGCTCATCACAAAGGCGATAGTTGCAATTATCGTTAATATCGGGCTCAACACTCTATGGCTTTCTATGCAGGGCGGAAAGGCGTTTTTCGCCATTCTTCCGGCGAGAGCCTTAAAAAACGCCATAATGGTGCCAATCGATTCGGCGGTATTCTACCTTATTGCAATCGCGCTTGAAAAGGCGGGGATAAGCAAGCCTCTTCGTCGATAATAACCAAAATCATCTTGATATGAGGCGTCCTTTGTGCTATTATTGTTATAATCAAAATGAAAGAGAGGCGCCCTCATGAGAAAAACCAAAATCATCTGCACTCTCGGTCCCGCCACCGATAACGAAGAGGCCCTTAAAAGCATGATACTCGCCGGTATGAACGTTGCGAGATTCAATTTCAGCCACGGAGATCACGCGGGGCATCTCGCGCGCCTTGAGGTGCTGAAAAGGATAAGAAGCGAGCTCAATCTGCCTGTTGCAGCCCTGCTCGATACGAAGGGCCCCGAAATTCGCCTCGGAAAGTTTGAAAACCCCGAGGGCGTTATCCTTGAGCCCGGTGACGAATTCGTGCTGACTACCCGCGAATGCCTCGGAACAAAGGAGAGAGCATACGTCAACTATGAGGGACTTCCCGCCGACGTCAGAAAGGGCGTTCGCCTTCTAATAAACGACGGTCTCATATCCCTCATCGTAAACAAGGTCTCCGACGCCGAGATACACTGCACGGTCATAGACGGCGGAAAGCTGACCGACCGCAAGGGTGTTAACGTTCCCGGCGTAAGTCTCCGTATGCCTTACCTCTCCGCGAGGGATATGTCCGACCTCCAGTTCGGCAAGGAGAACGACTACGATTTTATCGCCGCCTCCTTCGTCCGCAACGCGACCGACGTTAATATTCTCCGCAACTACTGCGACGCCATCGGCTGGCGCGACGTTAAGATAATCGCAAAGATCGAGAATGCTGAGGGCGTATCCAACATCGACAGCATAATAGCGGCCGCCGACGGTATTATGGTCGCCCGCGGCGATATGGGTGTTGAGATAAGCTTCGAGCAGATACCCGCCATCCAGAAGATGATAATCAAGAAGGTATACGAGGCGGGCAAGATAGTCGTTACCGCAACTCAGATGCTCGAATCCATGATAACCAATCCCCGCCCGACGAGAGCGGAGATTACCGACGTGGCAAACGCCATCTACGACGGCACGAGCGCCATCATGCTCTCAGGAGAGTCCGCAGTCGGAAAGCACCCAGTCGAGGCGGTCAAGACTATGGATCTTATCGCCCGCACCGCCGAGGAGGATATCGACTACGTCCGCCGGTTCCAGAATCTCGAACCGGAGGCGAGTGAATTTAAGGACATCACCTCCGCCATCGGTCACGCGACCGTCACCACGGCCAACGACCTCTCCGCCTCCGCTATCATAACAGTCACGAAGAGCGGAACCACTGCGAGGATGATCTCAAAATTCCGCCCGCAGACGATGATAATCGGCGCAACGATCTCCGAGAAGGCGTGGCGTCAGCTCAACCTGAGCTGGGGCGTTCTCCCCGTAATGTGCGAGCTGAAGAACAACTCCGACGAGCTTTTCGATCACGCGGTCGACGTTTCTCTCCGCTGCGGAGCAATAAAATCCGGAGATATCGTCGTTATATCCGCAGGCGTGCCTCTCGGCATCTCCGGCACGACGAATATGCTGAAGGTGCACGAAGTAAGATGAGCCCTTCTACCTAAACGGCAAAAAAGGTTAAAAAATGAAGTAATTAATCGCATACGCTTTTTCGGGCTCCCTAAAGGGAGCCCGATTTTTATTTTCAATAGACAGAGGCGCGGCATAATGCTATAATGACGGCATAACGCAAGTCGGCGGACGGAGTGGATGAAAAATGGAAGAGCATATAAAAAAGCCTAAAATGAATATCAAAGTCAAAAGCGTCGCAGGTATCGTAGCCCTCCTCGTTCTCTTCTCCTGCATCGTAAGCGTTATCGGCTCAAACGGCTTTACCTCCGCGCTTATGGAGCAATATTCCGACGGGGCCTTCCACACGGCGGCAACCGCGCTGATTGAGCTTGACAGCGATAGAATAGGCGCCTACCTTGAAAGCGGAGGAGTAACGCAGGAATATACCGAGGTTTGGGAAAACCTTGATATGCACTGCAACTCCAGCGGCGCGACCTTTATCTACGTTATCGTGCCGGATACCTCCGACTATGGACACATTACCTTTATCTTTTCTACGATCAATAAGAACTCAAAATACTTGCGCTACGATTTCGGATATGTCCGTGAGACGACAAACGACGACTACCGCGAAAAATACCGCAGGCTGTGGGAGGGCGAGTCGGAGCAGGAGCTCGTTATCCGCGATAAGGGGTATATCGAGACCGACGCGCATATTACCGCTATGGTGCCCGTTAAGAGCTCTGACGGCGAGGTCCGGGCTATCCTCTGCGTTCAGCGTCAGATGGACGTTCTGACAAGGTCAAGAAGCTCGTTTCTCTTAAAGGTCGTTCTGACTCTCATTATTCTGTCTGTCGGCGTTATCGTCGTGCAGAGCCTGCACCTCGACCGCGTGCTTATAAAGCCAATAAAGACAATAACGCTGGAAGCAAGCCGCTTTGCAGATGAGAACGTTGCGCCGAATGAAACGCTTTCGGAACGTATTAAAAACAGCGACGAAATAGGCATGCTTGCAAGCTCGATCGACAGGATGGAGGAGCAGCTTGAAAGCTATATCAAAAACCTGACCGCAATAACCTCCGAGAAGGAGAGAATAGTTACCGAGCTTTCCGTTGCAGCCAGAATACAGGCCGATATCCTTCCTACAGACTTCCCGCCCTTCCCCGACCGAACGGAATTCGATATCTACGCCGTTATGGATCCCGCCCGTGAGGTCGGAGGCGATTTCTACAACTTCTTTCTTATCGACGACGATCATCTCTGCCTTATGATTGCAGACGTCTCCGGCAAGGGCGTTCCCGCCGCTCTCTTTATGATGGCGTCGATGATCACCCTTAAAAAC
>CACXBO010000157.1 GCA_902765975.1 Oscillospiraceae bacterium | reverse complement strand
TTTTTTTCGATAAAAAACGGGGAAAGTCTTGACATCGGGTTTTAGTTAGTGTATACTAACGCCCGGTAAAGGGGGACTAACCCCGTATTGTTTTGCAAGTAGATTAGATATATCTAACTGAGAGGCGGAAAAGATATGATACCATTAGTATTTGCGGACCAGGGAAGTGAGCATGTGATCAGCAAGATCGGCGGCTCTCAGGAGGTGCGTCAGCATCTTTTTGATCTGGGATTTGTGATTGGGGAGAGCGTTATGATCGTCAGCCAGCTTGGCGGAAATCTTATAATTAAGGTCAAGGAGGCAAGAGTGGCGATAAGCCGCGAGATGGCGGAGAAAATATACGTTTAACATTTATCTAAATATATCAGTCCATAAAAAGGAGGAATAATCAGTGGCGAAGACATTAAGAGACGTAAAAATAGGCGAGACCTGCGTCGTAGCGAGGCTTACCGGAGAAGGCGCCGTTAAGCGCCGGATCATGGACATGGGTATTACCAAGGGAACGGAGATATTCGTTCGCAAGGTGGCCCCTCTCGGAGACCCGATCGAGCTTACGGTTCGCGGATATGAGCTCAGCCTGAGAAAGGCCGACGCCGAAAAGATAGAGGTACAGTAAAAAAGCGAGGAGGATCAGTAAATGGCTGAAATAAAAATAGCGCTTGCCGGCAATCCGAACTCCGGCAAGACGACGATGTTCAACGACTTAACAGGCTCAAACCAGTATGTGGGAAACTGGCCCGGAGTTACGGTCGAGAAAAAAGAGGGAAAGCTCAAGGGCAATAAGGACGTTATAATCCAGGACCTTCCCGGCATCTATTCGCTTTCACCTTACACACTTGAGGAAGTCGTTGCAAGAAACTATCTCGTGTCCGAGAAGCCTGACGCTATCATAAATATAGTTGACGGGACGAATATAGAGAGGAATCTTTATCTGACGACTCAGCTTATCGAGCTCGGCATACCCGTGGTCGTAGCCGTTAACATGATGGATCTCGTCAGGAAAAACGGAGATCAGATCAACACACAGAAGCTCGCGTCTGAGCTCGGATGTGAGATCGTTGAAACCGCCGCTCTGAAAGGAGAGGGCAGCCTGAAAGCCGCCGAAAAAGCTATTGAGCTCGCAAAAGCAAAGAAGTCTGCAAAGCTTCCGTCGGTTTTCGGAGGAAGCGTTGAGCATGCGATCGCTCATATCGAGGAGAGCATTGAAAAAAAGGTGGATCCCCAGTTTTTGCGTTGGTATGCGGTAAAGGTTTTTGAGAGAGACGAAAAGGTCGCTGCCGATCTGAAGCTTGAAAAGGCGGATTTAGAGCACATTGAAGAGCATATCCGCGATTGCGAGGCGGAGATGGACGACGACGCAGAGAGCATCATTACGAATCAGAGGTACGCTTACATAACGGGCGTCGTATCCAAGGCGGTCAAGAAGAAGGCCGCTAAGAACTCAATGAGCAGATCCGATAAAATTGACCGAATAGTAACGAACCGCTGGCTCGGACTTCCGATATTCGTTATTGTTATGGTTCTCGTTTATTCTCTGGCGATGGGTTCATTCTCCTTCTCGATTGGCACAAAGCTCACGGACTGGGCTAACGACGGATTGTTCGGCGACGGCTGGTTCCTGCCGTTTACTGCCGATACCGATAGGTGGGAAGAGGATTCCGGAGCGTATGAAGAGGCTTCCGCAGTCATAGAGGCTTACGAAGCGGGCGAAACAAAGGCGTATCTCTATGATGATGAGGCGGGCGAGGATATAGAGCTTGAGGTCACGGAGGAGACCTATCAGGAAGCTCTGAAGGTCGAGGAGCCCGATCCCAATGATTACGGAACTTGGGTGCCGAGCATACCTGCGCTTCTGGAGAGCCTTCTCACAAACGAAGAGGGAGAGCCGATAATTCCTGAGTGGCTTTACGGTCTTATAATGGACGGTATAGTTGCCGGCGTCGGAGCTGTACTCGGCTTCGTACCTCAGATGCTTATCCTGTTCCTGCTGCTTGCGATACTTGAGGATATAGGATACATGGCAAGAGTTGCTTTCGTTATGGACCGTATCTTCCGTCAGTTCGGGCTTTCCGGAAAGAGCTTCATACCACTTCTTGTTGCGACAGGCTGCGGTATTCCGGGATTGATGGCTTCTCGAACTATCGAACAGGACAGGGACCGCAAGCTTACGCTGATGACAACGACGTTTATGCCCTGCGGCGCAAAGCTTCCGATAATCGCTCTATTTGCAGGAGCCCTGTTCGGAGGCTCGGCATGGGTCGCCGTATCCGCTTACTTCCTCGGAATGGCGTCGGTCATACTGTCCGGTATTATGCTGAAGAAATTCAAGGCGTTCTCCGGAGACCCTGCGCCTTTCGTAATGGAGCTGCCCGCGTATCATATCCCGTCCGCTAAGAACGTGTTCAGAGCGACCTGGGAGCGCGGCTGGTCGTTTATCAAGAGAGCCGGTTCGGTCATAGTTATTTCGACAATAATACTGTGGTTCCTGCAGGCTTACGGCTGGACCGACGGAGTTTTCGGCGCCGTTGAGGATTCCGATCATTCCATTCTTGCCGCTATCGGAGGGATCGTATGCTGGCTGTTTGCGCCTCTCGGCTTTGGAAACTGGCAGGCTGCGGTCGCGACCTTTACGGGACTCATCGCAAAGGAGAACGTCGTCGGCACTATGGGCGTTTTGTACGGTTCGCCTCTCGCGCATAACGTCGGAGAGGCGTTTACGGGAATTGCCGGATACAGCTTTATGTGCTTCAACCTTCTCTGCGCCCCGTGCTTTGCGGCCATGGGCGCCATAAAGCGCGAGATGAACAACGCAAAGTGGACTTGGGGAGCGATCGGGTATATGTGCGCTTGGGCATACGTCATAGCGCTCATAGCATATAACGTAGTCGGTCTGTTTGTAGGAGTGAGCTTCTCCGTGTGGACAGTTTTGGGATTTATCGCCCTCGCTGCTCTCATCTATCTGATAGTACGCAGAAATCCCTACGACGACAATCACCTCAGACTTCACATAAAGGCGGCGAAGTAAGATGCTTAACTGGATAGCCTCTAACTGGGTCACGGTAGTCTGCATGGCAGCCGTGCTTGTCCTGGTCGCGGTAAGCCTATGGAACGTGATCCCGAGAAAAGGCAAAAAATCAGCATGTGCGGGCTGTTCAGCCTGCGGCGCATGTTCCTCGTGCGCTGCCTGCTCCCGCTGTAAAGAAAAGAACAACATACGGTAACATCCCCCTTAATCCGGTCTCTGCCAATCGGCAGAGACCGGATTATTTGCATGACATAAAATTTGTCAGTGAAATTATGGCAAATATATTGACCAAACAAGAAGAAAAATTATTAAAAAAGACTAAAAGAAGTGGTAAAATGAACATGGATTTTTGTAATATCTGATAAGTTTTTAGAGGCAACGCGAGAAATAACTGAGAGATATTACAATTAATTAGAGAACAACCTGCCTCAAATAAGGAAGGAGAAATAGACGTGATGAACAAGACGCTGAAGAGGATACTAACGATGCCGCTCGCCGTAATAATGGCGCTGAGCAGCCTGTCGGGAGCGTTTCC
>CACXBO010000156.1 GCA_902765975.1 Oscillospiraceae bacterium | reverse complement strand
GGAATATGAGGACGGCGCGTGATAGAACTCGCTGTCGCTGAAATCCTCTATCCCGTAATCGTCCCTGTAGTCGTAGCCCGCGTAATAGCTCTTGAAATTTTTACTGAGATCCTCTATCTCATCGGATCTTGCCCAGCGATCCTCCGCGTCGTCGAAAATATACCACGACCCGCCGCTGTTGTAGTAATAATCGCCCCGATAGCTATAATAGCCGCTGTCCGGCTCTCTGAATTTGATGAGAAGCCAGAAGGTCACGGAGATAGCCGTAATCGTCAGCATAACTAAAAGGCAGACAGCCCACTCGGGAAGCCCTCTTCGCTTCTGCTTTTCCCTCTTTCTGCTTCCTCCGCCTGCGCCCACGCTCCTGTCCACGTAGCCTCTTATCTCGCTTTTCGCCCTTGCGCTTTTCTGCCGCTGGTTATTGACCTCCTGCTGCATACGGATAAAAAGCTCTCTGACGGCGAACGCCTCGTCCGGACCGCTGTATCGCACGGCTCTCGTTCCGTCCGCCTTGTTCTTGTATACGACGAAGCTTCCGTCCACGTCCTCATAAACTCCGAACGCCTTCGGCTCCTTATAATCCTCCCCGAGGAAGAAGCGCATCTTATCAAGGGGCATTTTGCGCGCCTCGCAATACGCTCTCAGCTCGTCTATAGTCTTAGGCTCATAGGCCCCGCGCTCGGCTCCGCAGTTTATGCAGTAATTGACTCCCTCAGCAAGCTCGCTAAGGCATATCTTGCATTTTTCAGCCACTTCACCATTGCTCCTTTAATATTATGTCAACGCCAAATCGCCCCGATACGAAAGGTACCGGGGGTATGGCTCAGTTTTCAATTTTATAGCGGCGCTTTCTTGATCGCGCCGTATCTTCTCGGATACTTTAAAGGCGTGGGCTTTATCTTCCGGATAATGAGTACCCTGCGGATTATCTCCGTTCCCGGGATCCGGTACTCGCGTATCTCCGGCTCGGCTCCGCCGAGAAGCTTGATCGCGTTTTCCGCCTCTTTGATCTCCAAATCGGAGTCCTCCGCCTTCATTGCGGCAAAAAAACCGCCCGGCTTCACAAGCGGCAGGCAGAGCTCCGAGAGTATGTTGAGCCTTGCCACCGCCCTTGAGAGGACCGCGTCGAAGCTCTCCCTCGCCTCGCCCTGCCCGAGCTCCTCTGCCCGCGCGTGGATGCACGAGGCCTCAAGCCCAAGCTCTTCTCCGACCTCGCGAAGAAAATTCACCTTTTTCTCCGTGCTGTCTATAAGCGTTATGTCAACCGACGGCTCTGCTATCCTGACAGGCCAGCCGGGAAAGCCGCCTCCGGCTCCGACGTCGGCGACTCGTTTATTTCTGAGGTCGCAGACGGAGATAAGGCCGAGGCAGTCGAGGAAGTGGAGCCTTGCGGCGTCCTCTTCGCCCTTTATCGCAGTCAGGTTGAATTCCGCGTTGCGCCGCATAAGGAGCTCGTAGTAAGCTCTCAGGCCGGCGACCGCGTTTTCTGAGAGCGGCACTCCCAATTCGGGAGCGCCGCTTTTAAGTATATCCTCTAATCTCACTTCTGCTTCTTGAGAAGGTCGCGGATCTCGGTAAGGAGCTTTTCCTCGGCGCTGGGCTCGGGTTCGGGCTCAGGCTCGGGCTCCGCCGCCTCTTCCTCAGCCTTTTTCTTTTTCTCGGCTGCGGCGCGGGCCTTATTGAACGCCTTTACGATAAGGAACACGATGAAGGCAACGATGACGAAGTTGATGACAGCGGAGAGGAAGGTGCCGAGTCCGAGGACGACGGCTTCCTTTACGACCTCGCCCGCCGCGTCGAGCTCAGCGGCCTTGAGCACAATGTTCAGCTTGGCGAGATCGACTCCGCCGAAGATATAGCCGATAAGGGGCATAAACACGTTGTTTACAAGCGTGCTCGTTATCGCGCCGAATGCTGTTGCGATTATAACGCCGACGGCCATATCGAGGACGTTGCCCTTCGTTATGAATTCTTTGAATTCACCGAAGAAGCCTTTTGTTTTTTTCATTTTCAGTTTCTCCTTTCATTATTATAAAGCCGAAGCTTTAATCACACCTTTTTCGCGGCCTCAAGCCTATCCTTGCCGCCCATATAGGGACGGAGCACCTCGGGGATCCTGACCGTGCCGTCCGCCGCGAGGTTGTTCTCCAGGAACGCTATCAGCATTCTCGGCGGGGCGACGCAGGTATTATTGAGGGTATGCGCGAGATAAATGCTGCCGTCCTCGCCCTTGATGCGTATTTTAAGTCTTCTCGCCTGAGCGTCGCCGAGGTTGGAGCAGGAGCAGACCTCGAAATACTTCTGCTGTCTGGGGCTCCACGCCTCGATATCACAGCTCTTCACCTTGAGGTCGGCGAGATCGCCGGAGCAGCACTCAAGCTGGCGGACGGGTATATCGAGGGAGCGGAAAAGCTCGACGGAGTATCGCCAGAGCTTCTCATACCAGTCCATGCTCTCCTCTGGCTTGCAGACGACGATCATCTCCTGCTTCTCGAACTGGTGGATACGGTAGACTCCGCGCTCCTCAAGTCCGTGAGCGCCCTTCTCCTTGCGGAAGCAGGGCGAATAGCTTGTAAGCGTGTGCGGCAGGCTCTTCTCCGGGATTATCTGGTCGATATACCTGCCTATCATGCTGTGCTCGGAGGTGCCGATAAGATACAGGTCCTCGCCCTCTATCTTATACATCATGGCGTCCATCTCCGTCTGGCTCATAACGCCCTCGACTATCGCGCCGTGCATCATAAAGGGCGGAATCATATAGATGAAGCCCTTGGAGATCATAAAATCTCTTGCGTAGGCGAGAACCGCCTCGTGGAGCCTCGCAATATCGCCGACGAGATAGTAGAACCCGTTTCCGGCGACTCTTCTCGCGCCGTCGAGGTCTATCCCGTTGAAGCTCTCCATTATCTCGGTATGATAGGGTATCTCGAAATCCGGGACCTTCGCCTCTCCGAAGCGCTGTACCTCAACGTTCTCCGAGTCGTCCTTTCCTATAGGCACGGAGGCGTCGATTATGTTCGGTATCTGATACATAACGCGCCTTAGCTTTTCGGCATACTCGCCCTCAAGCTTCTCAAGCTCAGCGAGCCTCTCCTCATCCGCCTTGACCTCCGCCATATTCTTATCTATCTCGGCCTGAAGCGCCTCTTTCTCCGCGCCCTCGGCTCTCTTCAGCTTCCCGAAGAGGGGTCCGTTTGCCTTGGAGAGCGCGTTCTTCCTCGCTCTCAGCTCGTTTGCCTCGTTTATGCTCGCTCTGTTCAGCCTGTCGAGCTCCGCCGCCTCGTCCACGAGGGGCAGCTTCTGATCCTGGAACTTCTTTTTGATATTCTCTCTTACAAGCTCCGGATTTTCTCTTATAAGTTTAATATCTATCATTGGTTTTCTACCTCTTTTTCGTTTTCATTTTGCGCCTCTCTGAGGCTCTCTATCTCGCTCTCCGCTTCGACGAGCTTTTCCTTCAGCTCCGCCGTCTCGCGTTCAAGCTCTTCCTTTTCCTTTCTAAGCTCCTCTGCCTCTTTTTCCGCCGCCTTAAGGCTTTCGGATAGCTCGCCCTTCTCCTTCTTCACGTCTTCGAGCTTCTTCTCCGCTCTTTCAAGCTTCTCCTGAAGCTCCGTTTTATCGCTTTCCATTTTCAGTATCTCCTGCTGATACTCGGTATGCTCGCCCTGCAGGCTCGATATCGTCTTATTGCTCTCTCTCTGATGCATAAAGTAGCTCAGCAGTATTAGCAGGAAAACCACGGTGAACAGTATCGTTATATAAACTATCACCGATTCGGCGGACTTCTTCTTCGATTTCGGCTTCTCGGCGGGGAGCTCCGTTTCGCCCGTGTCGCCGTCGCCGCGCTTTTTAAGCGTCATTCCTCTTTCCTCCCGGTTTTCATTTCGCGGAGCGCGTTGTATAAGAGCTCAAAATCCTCCGCCCCGTAGTACTCAATCTCAAATTTTCCCTTTTTCGTACCGGCGGATATGCTGACCCTTCTGCCCAGCGCCTTGGTAAGCTCGCGCTCCACCTCTCCGTAGTAGTCTATCCCGTCCGAATGCGCTCTCGACTTCGGGCTCTTCTCCTTCTTCGCCGAGGCGAGCTTTTTAACGAGCCTTTCCGCCTCCCTGACCGAGAGGTTTTTCTCCGCTATCTCGGCCGCCGCCCTCTCCATATCCTCTGCGGATTCAAGGGAGAGCACTATCCTCGCGTGGCTGAGCGGCAGCTTTCGCTCCTCCATCAGTCTCTGCGCGCTCTCGGGAAGATTCAAAAGTCTGAGCGCATTCGCAACCACCGGTCTCGACTTGCCCACTCTCGCGGCCGCCGCCTCCTGCGTATAGCCGCAGGCGTCCATAAGCGACCTGTAGCCTCTGGCTTCCTCTATGGGGCTCAGATCCTCGCGCTGCAGATTTTCGACCATCGCGAGCTCCGCCGCCTTGCGGTCGTCCGCTTCTATAACGACTGCCGGTATCTCTCTCAGGTCGGCCATCCGCGCAGCTCTCCAGCGCCGCTCTCCGGCGATTATCTCGTAGTAATCGCCGTCCGTCCTCCGTACCGTTATCGGCTGGATAACGCCGTGCTCCCTTATCGAGTCGGCGAGCTCCTCCAGCGCCTCGGGGTCAAAGTAGGTCCTCGGCTGATCTCTTCTCGGCTCTACTCGGGAGAGCCGCAGCCTCGTTACGCTGCCGCCTTCCTCTTCGCCTAAGAGCGCCGCAAGCCCGTCTCCGCCCAGAAGATCTCCTCCGAGACCCTTTCCAAGGCCTTTTCGAGCCATCAGTTCTTACCTCCGTTTCTCTCCTCTACCTCTTTCGCGAGAGCGAGATACGCCTGCGCTCCGCGTGAGCCGAAGTTATACGCCGTTACCGGCTTTCCGTGGCTCGGCGCCTCGGAAAGACGCACGTTTCTCGGTATCACCGTTTTGTATACCTTTTCCTTAAAGTACTTTTTGACCTCGCCCGCGACCTGGAGGCAGAGGTTCGTCCTCCCGTCGTACATCGTCAGCACGACGCCCTCGACGCCTATCGAGGGATTGAGCCGCCTCTTTATAAGCCGCACCGTGTTCATAAGGTCGGCAAGACCCTCAAGCGCGAAATACTCGCACTGCACCGGAATGAGCACCGTGTCCGCTGCGCAGAGCGCGTTCAGCGTGAGAAGCTCGAGGCTCGGCGGACAGTCGATGATTATGTAGTCGTATTCGTCCCTCACCTCGTTAAGCGCTTTTTTAAGTATAAACTCCCTGTCCTCCGCGTCCACAAGCTCTATGCCGGCTCCCGAAAGCTCCTTGTTCGAGGCGAGAACGTCGCCGAATTTGGTCTTTACCGTTGCCAGCCGCGCCGTGCTTCTGCCTATCAGCATATCGTAGGTCCCCGTTTTGACCTTGCTTTTCTCTATCCCCATCGC
>CACXBO010000155.1 GCA_902765975.1 Oscillospiraceae bacterium | reverse complement strand
TAGTCGTAAGCCACGCGGCAGCCGCCTATAGTCTCGACGACGATAGTTACCTCCGGATCGTTTTCAACGGCGGAGAAGTCCTTCGTCATAAGTCCGGCAAAGGGACTGTCAGGGAATTCTCTGATATCTACGATATACTTTACGTTTATCTCCTCCGCGGCGTTATGCGCGATGGATTCGTGATTCTCTTTTATTACCTCGCAGACACCGCTTCCGACGGTGCCGAAGCCGAGGACTGCAACGTAAGCCATCTTATCCACTCCCGTATCGGCACAATATGCAGTAATATTATCACAGCGCAGGCATATTGGCAACGGAAATTGCGATAAAATCGCAAAAAAATTTTGCCGCTTTAAATGGCAAAATCACAAATAATGCTAAAAGCTTCCAAAAAGCTCCAGCTTTTACTCTTGTAAAAGTTTTCTGTTCGGTGTATATTTTTCAGAAGAGGTGAGAAAATGGCTTCATCAGAAAAAAATCACGAAAATCCGATGTCCGTCCGCTCGAAAAACGCACTCGGAACGGCGCTTTTGAAGCTGCTCATAACCCGCGAGCTGGAGGACGTCGCCATACAGGACATAACGAAAAAGGCCGGTCTTTCGCGTCAGACCTTCTATACGAATTTCCGTGAGAAGGAGGATATCCTCGTTTACCTCGTAAGCGGTCTTTTCGCGCGATACCGTGAGAGACTCGAGGATGAAAGGCCTGGCGGAGAGGGTTTTCTCATCGACTATTTTATGTTCTGGGGCGAGAGCCGAGAATTTCTCTCCCTTCTCTTCCGCCGCGGAAAGGGCGGGATATTTCAGGAGGCAAACCGCCATTTCTTCGAGGCGGGCGGACTTCCGAAGAGCCTCATCTCCGTATCCGACGAGGACGAGCCCTACGTTCGCGCAGGTCTTGCGGGAATGACCTACGAGCTTCTTTACATATGGATGACCCGCGATCTCGGTCTCTCCGTCAGCGCGCTCTCCGCCCTCTCCTCACGACTCTTTTCAGGCGAGCTTTTCCGCGAATAAAGGGCTTGTAAGCCCGGCATACTATCTCCGAAACGCAAAAAGTTTCAAAAATTCGGAGGTATAAAGATGAAAAAGCTCATTATCACTCTTATGTGCCTCGTTTCCGTACTCTCCCTCTCCGCCTGCTCGGATACCGCCGACCCCGGCGATACCACGAAGGACGGAGTTATCGGCGACGGTCTTAACGACGACCTTAAGGATATGAGAGACGGACTTGAGGATATGCTCGGAAACGACAGGACTTCAGACCGCTACGGCGCCGGCGAAACAGGCGGCGCTATTAACGGACGCACCGGTACCGGAACGGACGGCGTGAGCGGAAACGTAAACGGCGGCGTGAACGGGAACGCCAACGGAAACGTTAACGGAGCAGGCGGAAGCACGGGCGGCGCAGGCGGCGGTATGAACGGCATGGGCAGCTCCGCCGGAAATAACGGCTAAAAAAACAATCGGTACGCTCAGGTCTTCTCTGATGCGTACCGATTATTTATTTTTCCAGAAGCGCTATGAGCTCTTCCGGGCTTATTTCGTCCGTCATATTTAGGCGCTTCATTGCGTAAAGGCTCTGCGGAAGGCCCCTTACTATCTCCGCAATCCCTTCCTCGACGCCCACAGTCATTCTGACTCCGGCCTCGCTGAGCGCCCACTGGCTGAGGACGTCGTATTTCCCGCTCGGAAATGAAAGCATAGCGGGTCTCTCCCCAGTCTCGCGCTCTATATCGGCGGCGCTTTTCTCGAAATCAGCAATCACGGCGGCGACGTAGTCCGCCTCGCTCTCGCCCGGAAGTCTGAGGATATTCTCCCGCGCCTCGCCCGTTTCGTAAGGCGCCCACTGATGCATATCGTCGGCGTGGCTGCCTATCTCGACGAGGCCGGAGGCGACCATCTCTCTCGCCTCGCCCCATCCGAAATGCGGGGTTATAGGGTATTCCGTATCCTTATAGCGCTCCGTGCTCCCGACGGAGACTCCGATGACGAATACCGTAGCCTTCATATCGAACTCCTTCAGTATCGGGAAGGCCTTCTCGTAATTCGACATATAGCCGTCGTCAAATGTTATGACCACTGGCTTTTCCGGAAGCGGATAGCCCTTCACCACATAATCCTCAAGGTCGGAGAAAAAGAGCGGGGTATAGCCTCCGTCGCTCAGCGCCTTTATCTGGGCTCTGAAGCCCTCGGGCGTTATCTCGGTGCCGCTCTGCGGCTCATCCGTTATATGGTGATAGGTCAGTATCGGAACTCTCGCCGAATTGGCTTCCGGCTCGCCGTAGGCCGAGTACATCGCCTCAACGGCTTCTGCAGCGTTGTCCTTAGTCACAAGCCTCCCGAAGTCCTCCGGAATATAGGCCGACTCATCGCCGAACATGCGCATGAGCGCCATTCTGCCCACGTCGTTTCTGAAATGCGTTGCGTCGTAGAAATACCTTGGCTCGAAGCTCACCGAGCTCATGGTGAAGTCCCAAAAATCGGCGACCTCAGCAAGACTCCGGTAAAAATGCTCTACCTCAGCTTTTGAAAAGTCGTTGAAGTAGTCCCAATACACGGGCGCAGACACGACGGCAAAGCTTATCCCGCGCTCCATGCAGAGATCGCGGACAGCGGCAAGGCACTCCATCGTCTTATCCGTGGCCTCCATTGCCGGAGTTGAGACCGGGTAATCGGCAAACACCGGATACGCATCGAGATAGTCCGCGAGCGAGCCTATCGGTTCGGCGTCCCTCGCTCTTTTATCGTAAGCGCCTGTCTCAACGTCGAAAACGTCGAAGGGCTTGGAAAGCAGACCGTCGTCCGCCCGGTCCTTTATCTTCTGAACGGCGTAATTCGGGTTCAGAAAAACGTAATCTGAGTAATACGATAGCTTCGACCTGCCGCTTATCTTTGCGGGAAGGCGGGAGGAGAGCGAATCCTCTCCCTGGCCTATCTTCAGCCCGTTGTCGATGTAAACGTTCACCACGAGGTTTTTCACCTCGTAGTTATCCGCCATATAGAAGACCATATCGCGCACGTCCTGCATATCCGCGCCGTACATTATGAGGTTATAGAAGCTCGCGCCGTAATACTCGTTCAGAAGCCCGACGGGGTATGAGCTCGTCGATGAGCAGCCGATGATATAGGAGTCGTACTTCCCGTGCTCCCTGTCGAGATAGGCAGTCTTGCCTATTCTCGGATTCTGCGTCTCGCTGTAGGAGTCCCAGTGAAATACAGGATCGCCGAAAACTCCGAAGGGGTCGACGAGCACGTTGAACGAAACGATAAGGAGAGCGAAAACAGCCGCCGTTATAAAGAACGCGGCAGTCCATTTTTTACCAGACATTTTCCCGCCTCCTAAAACTGAGCGTAGATAAACGAGCTTGCGGTATAGTCGCCTCCGAAGAGCGCAGCAGCGACTATCGCGGCGAGCGGCAGCGCCAAACACAGCCATTGGACAAAGCCGCTCTTTTTTGAGAGGGCAAGGCGCACGTCCGTCCCTCTCTCCTCTGTGAGCTCAACGGCGTTAACAAGCACAACGCCCGCCGCAACGATAATGAGATCCGCCGCCGTCATTCCGAGGTCAGCGATAACTCCGGAGAAGAGAGCCGAGGGGTGGAAATTGAACACTGTTCTTTTGAGCATAACGAGGCTCATTTTAAGATACGGCGCACGCGTTATATATCTTCCCGCAAAGACTATCAGCATAGTGCGCAGCATTGAGAAGGCGGAAAACCACTTCGATTTCGCGTCGATTTTGAGCCGCGCTTTGACCTTCTCGAAAAACGGCGCCAGGAGAAGACCGGAGGTGATGACGACGCCGTTATACAGTCCGAAGGCGATATAGGTATAGTTTGCCCCGTGCCATATCCCGACGAGAAAATAAATTATAAAGGTTGCCAGAGAGGTTGGGATTATCCTTCCGAGAGCGCCGCCTATGTGCTTTCTCGTGAACTTCCCTATCCTGTTGAACAGCTTCGTGAAGGTCAACGGATAGAAAACATAGTCCCTCAGCCACGAGCCGAGGCTTATATGCCAGCGCCTCCAATACTCCGCGAGGCTTTTTGCGTAGAGCGGTCTTCTGAAGTTTTCCGCCATATCTATACCGAAGCACTTCGCCGCTCCCCGGGCTATGTCGATTCCCCCGGAGAAGTCGCAGTAGAGCTGTATGCAGTACATAAGCACAGCAAAGGCTATTACCGAGCCGTCGTAGGCTGAGGCGTTTGAGTAGACGGAGTTTACTATAACTCCCGCTCTCTCTGCTATTATGAGCTTCTTAATGAGGCCCCACATTGAAAGCTGTATGCCGGAGCGTATATTGTCGAAATTGAGGTCGCTGCCTCCGTAGAGCTGTGGCGCAAGAGCACCGTAGCGGCCTATCGGCCCCTCCGTTATCTGCGGGAAGAAAGATACGAAAAGCGAATACTTCGCGATATTACGCTCAGGCGCTATCTTGCCCCTTGCAACGTCCGCGACATAGCCCGTCGACTGGAATATGAAGAAAGAGAGGCCTAGAGGCGCCAGAAGTCCGAGTCTCGGAAGAGAAAGGCCGGTCATCTCGGCAGCGAGATCCCAGTATTTGACCGCGAAGAGCATACCGAAGTTAATAAGACAGCAGAGGAAAACGACGGGTCTTCTGAGCTTTTTGACCCTGGCCGCGTCGTTCTTCTCTCTTATTCTTCCGAGTATCAGTCCGCAGACGTAGGTTGAGACCGTCGTTATCAGAATATAAGCCGCGCTTGCAAGCCCGCCCCAGAGATAGAACAGCCAGCTCGCCGCGAGAAGCACCGTCCAGCGGCTTCTCTTCGGAACGAGATAGTATACCGTGACCGAGACGAGGACGAGAGCGGGAAACAGAGGAGACAGAAGCGACATCCCGTCAGCCCTGCGCTCTCTCTACGAGCGCCAGTATATCCTCCGCCGTGTTGAAATTTTCCGGCACGAGGTCGTCGATATCTATCTCCACTCCGTAGGCGTCCATCAGCTCGGAAACTATCAGCACTATGTCGAGGGAGTTGATTATCCCGTCGTCGCAGAGCGCCTTTTCGTTCTCGAAATCCACTCCCGGGCAGACGCCCTTCAGTATCCCGATAAGCTTTTCCATCAGGTTTTCCTTCCTTTCATCAAAACGAGAGAGCCGTTTCCGTCCTCAGTATATCCGCAGTTAACATAAGTTTTATATGCGGCGGGTTTTCCCGGCTCCGTCCAGACAAAGCTTTTCCTCCCGCCGGTCTCATTCAGGTAGTATCTTACTAACTCTCCGCCGAGACCGCGGCCCCTGTCGTTTTCTCTTACCGCGAGATGCCTTATCTCCGTAAAGCTCTTATCCGCTGCGGTTTCGACCGCTCCCGCAACGCAGCCGTCCCTCTTTGCGATAAACACACCGCCCGCGGCTATTCTCCCGGCAAGCACAGATTCGGAGCTGATACAGCCCGTCAGTCTGTCAAAGCAGGAGGCGAACAGGCTCGAAACTCCCGCAATATCGCTCTCCCCCGCCGCCGAAAGCTTATACGCCCCGCCGCCGTTCGGCTCCGCTCTGCCCGCCTGTCTAACGAGCCTTACGCGCTCGAAAAGGGGCGTGAAACCCGCGTCCTCAAGGGCGGATATTATATCGCGCCTTAAATTTTCCCTGCCCCTTGCCGTTATCTCGCAGACGGTCAGCCCGTCCGGTACGGGCGGAAGCGGGAGCGAATTTACATAATAATTTAGTATCCTGTGACCGTCCCTCTCTCGGAGGATATAAAGGCAGTCCGGGCTCTCCTCGATAAAGAGACCGCCGGATTTAAGCTCGCCGGAAATTTCAGCCTCGGAAAGCGTGAAGTTCGTCGCCATACCGCCGCGGAAATGACGCCTTATCGCTGCTTTCAATTCGTTAAGCTCAGTTATTTTTTCCATCTTGATACTCTTTTCTGAGCCTCGGTCTGTCCGTCTTACCGTTTCTGTTGTGCGGAAGCGCGTCGAGCTTAACGAATACGTTGGGGTACATATATCTGGGCAGTCTCGATTTGACAGCCTCTATTATCTCCGCTCCGTCCGGTGCTCCGGAATAGGCGAGGACTATCCTGTCCTCCTCGCCGTCGTGGAAGGCGGCGCACTCGGTAACGCCCTCGACGGCGTTTACCGCCGCCTCGACCTCGCCGAGCTCTATCCTGTAGCCCATATGCTTTATCTGACCGTCGCGGCGGGAGATATAAACGATAAGTCCGTCCCCGTTCACAACTCCGATGTCGCCCGTCCGGTACAGCATGTCCTCGTAATACGGGTTTCTCGGATCGCGCACGAAGGCCGCCGCTGTTTTATCCGGGTCTGAGAGATAGCCTCTCGCAAGACCGATGCCGCGGACGCATATCTCGCCCGGAGTCCCGTCCTGGACTGGGCGGAGAGCCTCATCGAGAAGCACGACCTCCATATTCTCGCAGGCGCGTCCGATCGGAACGGACTCTCCGTTCTCATATTCCCTGTCGATTATATAATAG
>CACXBO010000154.1 GCA_902765975.1 Oscillospiraceae bacterium | reverse complement strand
GGAGAGAGTGGGATTCGAACCCACGGACGGTTGCCCGCCGACGGTTTTCAAGACCGCTCCGTTATGACCACTTCGGTATCTCTCCAAGCGATGCTCATACATATTAGCACAGAGATATTCTTTTGTCAAGGCGCGGGGGGCAAAAAAAGCCCGTTCCGCCTTTACTCTCTCGGCTCTTTGCTGTATAATATTCCTGTATAACAGCACATCGGAGGGACTCAATATGAAAAAGCGCATTATGTCCGTTCTTCTCTCCATAGTTCTGCTTCTCGGCTCGGCTGCAGCCGCTAACGCAGATATAAATAAGCTGCCGAAAGACGTTTGGAAATACGGTAATCCGTACTTTGAAGCTCTCGAGGGCGGAGATGTGGGCAAGATACTATCAACCGGAGAGGCATATATCAACTATCTTAAAACTCTACCTTTAAACGAACACAGCGCCGATCAGCTTTTCCGCGTTTACAGCAAGCGGCTTGAGCTTCGCATCTTCGAGGAGAAGGGCGACTGGGAAAAGGCGAAGGACAACGCAGAGGAGGTCGTCCGTCTCGGAGAGTACCTGAACGGAAAGGGTCTCGGCTATGAGGACGCAGTTATCGCCGCGAGAGCGCATATCGAGGTGCTGACTCCGCTATACGGAGTCTACGCCGCGAGCTATACCCGCTCGGATAACTACGGCTCAAATATCGCGGCGGAGTCCGGTTCGCTCTACGGAAGCATTCTGAACGGTTATTTCGCCGGGAAAAGCGGATATTACTTCTCCGGAGAGGGTTCGCAGGTCTCGGTATACGTTGAGCTTGGAGCCGAGACCGCTGCGGACTATTCCTCATACATAAACGGCATACTCGATTCCGGGAAGGTCTGTCAGATCAATCTCAATTTCAAAAACAAGGGCGACACGGCCCGCGAGATAGTTTCCGGCAAGCTTGACTCCAACATCGACGCAACGGCGAGCTTCATCGGCTCTCTCGGAAAGCCTGTTCTCGTCCGTATCGGCGGAGAGATGAACATTTGGGGCGGCGATAAGGCTGTCGCTCCTAAGGACTTTATCGCCGCATACCGCCGCGTCGCCGCAAGGCTCAGAGAGAAAGCTCCTCTTGCGGAGCTGGTCTGGTCGCCGATGCAGAACGGCAAGTGGAACGAGAGCCTTGAGGACTACTGGCCCGGCGACGATTGCGTCGACTGGGTGGGCTTAAGTCTCTACTACAACCTTGAAAACACCGACAGCAGCAGGGTAAGCTGGGTCGAATTCTCCAAAACCTACGACTTCACCGACCCTCTTCGCAAGGCAAGAAACGTATGCGAGCTTGCTTTAGCTCACGGCAAGCCCGTCGCAATTACCGAGGGCGGCTCGAACAAAAACGGCACAGGCGGAGAAGAGGCCGCCGCAAAGCTCACCGCGAAGATGTTCTCAACTGTAAATATGGCGTATCCGAACGTCAAGGCGATGATACTCTTTGACCGCGAGATAAAAGAAGCGGGTACTGTCCGTGATTTCAGTATGCAGTCACCCGGAGTGTATCGCACCGCGATACTCGATGCTGTGCATTCAAATCCCGCCCTTATCTCCTCCGGCGAGAAGAGCGCGGCGACCTGGGTACCAGCCGAGACCTTCTCCGAAAAGGCGGACGAGGTTCTTCTCGGGGCGACGGGCTTTACATACTGGGATAACGAGCTGAAGGTCGCTTACGCACTCGACGGCGAGGCTCTCTCCTCCTCCGACGCCTCGCCAAACTACTGCTCGCTCAGCGCCTCCTCGCTTGCGAAGGGCGCTCATAAGCTGACGGTTACCCTCACGGGAAGTCACGGTTTTAAGGTAACGAAGAGCTACGTCGTTCGCCGCTCAGAACTCGGTACGGTCTCGATAACCGCCGGCGTCTATCCCTTCACCGACCTCAAGGATGTCAAGTGGAACTGCGCGCCATACGTTGAGGCCGCCTTCGACGCCGGTCTCGTCAAGGGCGTTTCCGCTACGAAATACGGTCCGAAGAACGACCTGCAGATTGCACAGGCGGTCACTCTCGCCGCAAGGATATATGCCGAGGCGCACGGCGAAGAGGCTCCCCCGTCAAAGGGAAGCCCCTGGTATAAGCCCGCCTACGACTACTGCGTCGAAAAGGGCATAATCGATCCCGCGAAGCTGCCTATTTCCCGTCTAACCGAAAAATGCACCCGTTTTGAGATGGTGGAGATACTTGATAAGGCGATACCCGCCTCTCGCTGGCAGGGCGCAACCGAAGTGCCCGACGGCTATATCCCCGACCTCTCCCGCTCAGACGAGCACGGCGAGCTCGTCTACCGCTGGTACGCCGCCGGCATAGTCTCCGGCGACGGAAAGCACCGCTTCAACGGTCCGAACAACATTAACCGTGCCGAGGTCGCAAAAATCCTCTGCACGATAACCGG
>CACXBO010000153.1 GCA_902765975.1 Oscillospiraceae bacterium | reverse complement strand
CTGTCAACGAGTAATTTCTCGTTTCTTAATGAAAAGAGTCGGCTTTAAGCCGGCTCTTTTCGTTTACACTGTTTTTTGCGGTTTCTGTTTTCGTCACGTTTTGCCCTTGCTCAATATTTGATAATATGGTAAAATATATTTGAGAAAACCTGTAAATCTATTCATTGGAGGGTATTTTCGTGAGGAAAAGGTTGATTTCAATCGCGCTTTCTTTTTTGCTACTTATGAGCGCGTTTCAATTTTCCGCTTTTGCGCTTAAGTATGAGCAGTCGTCTAAGGCTGAACCGGAGAAGGTTTGGAATTATCTCCTTGAAAAGATAGGAAACGAATACGGTGTTGCCGGAATAATGGCAAACCTGACCTATGAAAGCGGGCTTGTTCCGAATAACCTTAATAACAGCTCAAATAAAAAGCTTGGATACACTGACGTTGAATATACAAATGCCGTAGATACCGGGAAATACACCAGGTTTGCAAGCGACGGATATTATTACGGGCTTGCTCAATGGGGACACAAAACAAGAAAACAGGGTCTGTTAGACCTTGCAAAGAAAATGAACGGCTCTGTCGGAAGCATTGAGGTTCAGCTCGCTTTTCTTATAAAGGAGCTTGAAGAGGTTTTTCCTTCTGTGCTTAAAAGCCTTAAATCTGCTGAATCTGTCAGAGGGGCTTCAGATATTTTTCTTGCAAAATTTGAGGGCACTCCGAATAAAAGCGAAGAGAATAAGCAGAAGCGCGCTAAGATCGGTGAAGATTATTTCGAGCAGTTTGCGGGCAAACCGACGCCGCAGCCAGAACCCGAGCCTGAACCCCTACCGGAACCCGAACCGGAGCCTCAGCCTCAGCCTGAGCCTGAGCCTGGGACAAATGAAGAAAACCCGTTCGTTGATATAGCTGAGGATCAATACTATTATCAAGCTGTCGTCTGGGCATACAACACTGTGCCTCGAATAACCAAAGGAACCGATAAAACTCATTTTAGCCCTGATGCAGAGGTCACGAGAGCTCAAGCCGTGACGTTCCTCTGGCGTGCATTTGGAAAGCCGGAGCCAAAGGGAGATATCGAGCCTTTTTCTGACGTTAAGGAGGGAGCATATTACTATAAAGCAGTGCTCTGGGCTGCAGAGCAGGGTATAGCTTCGGGGACCGGCGGGGGAAAGTTTACTCCGGACGGAAAGCTTAAAACGGCTCATATGATAACGTTTATTTACCGTGCGGTAAACGAGGGCGCTGACGGCTGGTATGAGGAAGCGGCAAAATGGGCCGCTGAGGAGACTCTTATACTCGGCGGTACTCCGAGAGATATCGACGATAAGACGCCTTGCCCGCGATGCGATGCGGTCACATTTCTTTACGGCGCCGCCTCGCTTTTCAATGCGGCGGAGTGATTTAATATGCCCCATCTCTATTCTGGAGCTTTTGATTTTGGGAGTGTTAAGATGGAAACTGAACGGCTTATAATCGATGGAATAAAGGAGTCGGATAAAGAGGACTACTTTCACTGCATTTCCCATGATAAGAGGGTGCTTGAAACCTTTATCTGCCGCTATGCGGAGAACTTGAGCGACCTTGATTTTTCCCCGTATCTTTCAAATGACAGTCTTTTCGCGGTTCGGCTTAAGGACAGCGGAAGGCTTATCGGTATCATACTTTATTTTGACGTTAAGGATGATTCCTGCGAGATAGGATACGGACTTGGATCCGAATACTGGGGGCGAGGTTTTGCCACAGAGGCTGTAAAGCGGTTTATTGATTATTTGTTCAATGATAAAGGCTTTCACAAGGTGAACGCGTCTTTCTTTTCCGGGAACGAGGCGTCAAAGCGCGTTATGGAAAAAAACGGCATGAGGTTCAGCCGCTTTTCGGAGAAAGAGCTCGAGTACCTCGGTGAAGAACGAGATCTTACGTATTATTCCATTGAAAAGAATTAAGAGTCATATAGTGAATACTGCGGACGCTTCCACAGCGCCCGCATTTTTGTTTCTTTATTTTAATGTATACCACTTGAAAAAAACAATTACAGATGCTATAGTATACGATATATTGGCATAGTATGAGCCGATTTGCATAGATATAGGAATTTTGGAGGTGTACGAGATGAAACTTGCAGAAGCGTTGCAGGAGAGAGCGGATCTGAACACAAAAATATCCGAGCTTCGTTCAAGGCTATACAATAACGCTATTTTTCAAGAGGGGGAAAAGCCGGCCGAGGACCCCAACGAACTCATTGCGGAGCTGGATAAAGCGTCTGACAGACTTTGCGAGCTTATAGGAAGGATCAACTATACAAATTGCAGGACGGTGAGCGACGGCCTTTCGCTGACTGAGCTGATCGCAAAAAAAGACACGCTGAAGGTCAGAATCGGAGCATACAGAGACCTTATATCAGCCGCAAGTCAGACGGCACGAAGGGCTTCGAAAACGGAGATAAAGATACTCCCGGCAGTTGACGTTTCTTCGCTTCAGAAGAAGGCTGACGAGCTCAGCCGCGAGCTCAGACTGACGGATAATAAGATGCAGGAGCTTAACTGGCTGACAGAGCTGCTGTAAATAACTTGTGAGTAGTCCGGCAAAGTGAATGCAAACCCTTTCTGTGCGTTGGGTTAATATGCACAACTGACTGGTGCTCTATCGGGCAGGAGCGAGGTTCGAATCCTCCGTATTGTTATGCTCAGACGTCGCATAAACGTATGATTATTGCTTATCGTTATTACCGCGCATTTTTTGCCTGACGAGGGTCGGGACAGGGGACATTATAACAAAAGGAGTTACTATTAATGAGATTTTCAGACGGGAAACAGTCCAACAGGATTATTAAAGTCACCGGCGAAGCTTCCGTTAGCATAAAGCCTGATATTGCAGTATTAAGTGTGAAGATTTCAAGGCTGTCGCAGAACTATGCGGAGGCCGTAGATCAGCTTGAGACTGGCGTAAACGAGATCAAGACGGCGGTCTCAAAGCTTCACATCGACGTTAATCAGCTTAAGACGGCTTCTTTTAACGTGAACTCGGAATACGAGGGCTACTCCGATGATAATGGAGTCTGGAAAAACCGATTCGTCGGCTACAGAGCATCTGAGAGCCTTAAGCTCGAAATACCGCTGGACAATAAGCTTCTTGCCAACCTGCTAAACGCTGTGACGGAAAGCTCGTGCAATCCTGAGCTGTATATCAGCTTTTCCGTAAAGGATAAGACTAAGGCAAAGGACAGAGTAATAGCCAAAGCGGTGAAGGACTCGGCAAGAAAGGCAAAGCTTCTTACAGACGCCGCAGGCGTTGCTCTCGGCGAAATAGTGGCGATAAACTACTCCTTTGGCGAGACTGCTCTCATCTCTCCGACGGTATATAACAGAGACGCCGGAGCTATGCTCTGCAAGGCTTCGGCAAATGAGATCACACCCGAGGATATAACAGTTTCGGACTCTGTTTCCGTCGTATGGGAGATAAAGTGATTATTCAGAGCAGAAAAAATGATGCCGTGCGCCATTTGAAAAAGCTTGGCGAGTCGACGGCATACAGAAAAGAGCAGAACGAATTTCTGATCGAGGGAACTAAGCTGCTGAAAGAGGCACTGCAGAACGGTCTGGCAGTAAAGGAAATACTATATTGCGGTGAAAGACCGGAGTTTATCCCGCCTGAGCTTGAGGCAAAGGAGGCAGAGCGCAATATCATTGAGTTTGTCTCATCTCAGAAAACTCCGCAGAACGTGGTCTGCTCTGCAGAGATACCGCAAACAAGGGGTGAGCCCGAGCTTTCAGGCGCGATTATCCTGGAGAATATGCAGGACCCCGGAAACGTTGGTACTATACTGAGAACTGCTAACGCGCTCGGCGTCGGCGAGGTTATACTGATCGGAAGCTGTGCAGACCTGTGGAGCCCGAAAACAGTAAGGGCAAGTATGGGTGCGGTATTCAGAGAAAAATGCTTTAATCTGAGCCTTGACGACCTGAAAGAACTGAAGAACAAAAAGAAAGTTAAGGTTTTCGGCGCCGCACTGAGCGAAAAGTCTGCCGATATAAGAAGCGCTTCGCTTTCTTTTGCAGCCGTAGCCATTGGTAACGAGGGCAGCGGTCTCAGTGATCGGCTTCTGGAGCTCTGTGACGGACAGATAATAATACCTATGCAGCCGGAATGCGAATCGCTTAACGCGGCAGCCGCCGCCGCTGTGGTAATGTGGGAAATGTCAAGAGACAGGCTTTGAACTCTTGGGGGGATTAAAAAATGGCAGAGCTCAAATACTGGGTATGGCTTGCAACGCGTAAGGGTATTAGCGTCAGGAAGCTTTACGAGCTTCTGAGGTATTATGAGTCTCCTGAGGAGATATACTTTGTCCGTAAGGGCGCTTACCCGAAAGAGCTTGGAATAGATCCGACGCCCCTTGAAGACAAGCGGCTGTCTGAAACCTATGAAGTTTTAGGAACGTGCGACGATAAAGGCATCACGATACTGACTCTCGGCGACGCGGCATACCCGGCAAGACTCAAGAATATCTATGATCCTCCTATAGTTCTTTACGTTAACGGAAAGCTGCCGATAATAGACGAGGAAATAGCCGTAAACATTGTTGGAACGAGGGATTGCAGTCCCTACGGAATAAAAGTATCAGAGCAGCTTGGTTATGAGATAACTAAGATGGGCGGCTTGATCGTATCCGGACTTGCGAGAGGGATAGACTCGGCCGCTGCACGCGGAGCGTTCAGAGCGGGAGGCAGAGTAGTCGGAGTACTCGGCTGCGGAATAGACGTAGTTTACCCGGCTTCAAACGAGCGTCTGTTCTGGGACGTCAAAAACTTTGGCGCGCTGGTAAGCGAGTATCCCCCAGGCACCAGACCTGAAAAAGGCTATTTCCCCGCAAGAAACAGAATAATGAGCGGATTGAGTCTCGGAGTCGTTGTGGTGGAGGCACCGGAGCGATCCGGCGCACTGATAACCGCCTCCAGAGCTCTCGAACAGGGAAGAGACGTTTTTGCAGTACCTGGAAACGTTGACGCTCGCTCATGCAGGGGCTCGAATAATCTTCTTAAGGAAGGAGCGCAGCCCGTAACCGGCGGCATTGACGTTATGGAGAATTATGCCGCACGGTTTCCGGAGAAATTCAAAGAAGTATTGAAGCTATACGAGCTCGACAAAGGCGGACTTGAGGCCGTGACCGAGCGTGAATTGAAGGAAACGGGCAGGGCAAAGACTAACGCTGCCGATAAATCGGAACAAAAACCGATTGACAAGGAAGAAAACAGGGCTTATATTGATATATCGGTCAATCCGGAGGAATATTCAGAGACAGAGCTTGCGGTTTTGAAGGCTCTTGAAGGGCAGACGCTTCACGTTGACACTATCGCAGAAAAGAGCGGTCAGCCGATGAGCGACGTGCTTTCCGCATTGACAATTCTTGAGATTTCCGGGGCTGTAACTCAGGAGCCCGGAAAAAGATTTAAGGCTAACATAAAAGTATAATATTAAGTATCAGAAAGCAATTAAGTGAGGAATATCAATGGCAAAAACAAAGTATCTCGTTATAGTCGAGTCCCCGGCAAAGGCAAAAACCATCGGGAAATACCTCGGCCCCGATTACAAGGTCGTTGCGTCGATGGGTCATTTAAGGGACCTGCCCAAGAGCACTATGGGAGTTGACATCGAGGGAGGCTTCATCCCGCAGTACATTCCCGTCAAGGGCAGAGAGGATACGATTAACGAGCTGAAAAAAAGCACGGTGTCGAGCGAAAAGGTTTTTCTTGCGACCGACCCGGACCGTGAGGGCGAGGCTATCTCATGGCATCTGAAGGAGCTTCTCGAGATAAAGGACGAGGACGTTTTCAGGGTAACTTTCAATGAGATAACGAAGCGCGTCGTTCAGTCGAGCATACAGAGCCCGAGAGCGATCGACCAGGATCTTGT
>CACXBO010000152.1 GCA_902765975.1 Oscillospiraceae bacterium | reverse complement strand
TAGTCCTTACCGGCAACACCGGCGTAGACGTCGTATCCAACCTCGCCGCCGCCGGCCTCTGCGAGGTTAGCGGTAACGGTGCCCTCGTTGAAGGCGGGGTACTCGGCGCTGCCGAGGCCTTCGGTGATGTCAACAGCGGGCTCATCGGTGGGCTCAGTCGTGGGCTCGGTGGTGGGCTCGGTCGTGGGCTCGGTGGTGGGCTCGGTCGTGGGCTCGGTGGTGGGCTCGGTCGTGGGCTTCGGATCGACCTTCTCGCCGCAGGCGGCAAGAGCGACGGTCATTACGAGAGCCAGCACAACAGCGAGGATCTTTGTAAGTTTCTTGCTCATTTTTCCATTTCCTCCAAAAAGAATTTTTATTACACGCTAATGCGAATAACAACGAGGTACGACCCGCCGATGCAAGGATGAATGACGCATTTTGTGGCAATTTCACAAAACGGCAGGTTTTTTCCACAATATGTACCGATATATCGGCTTTTTTGCGCCGTTTATCGCGATATTTGCAACTATTCTCACATCAAAAAATTCTCTTGCATTTTAGCACAGGGGCATAAAAAAAACAAGCGTTTGTGCCGCTTTATATCGAAAAAATCTTATTATTGTCAATGCTGACGAAATTTCGGCTGTCTTTTTTTATTTTTTCGTCATTTTGCTTTTTATGAAGTTTTTTCCGGCGCATCTTTCATATTATTTGCCCGGAAAAAGCAAGACTCCCCTGCGGCGCGCGCAGGGGAGCTGTTTTCCTCTGTCTGTTACAGGATCGGTATCTTTATTCTCAGATCGCTAGTCGGATAGGCGCTGCAGGCGTGGAACCAGCCCATCTCCTTATCCATAAGCCTTCGTCCGTCCCCGAAGGAGGGAATGAAAACTGTGCCGGAGATGAGCCGACTGCGGCAGAAGCCGCATTCGCCGCCGCGGCAGTGGGTATCGACGGGTATAGCCGCCCTCTCGAGAGCGACGGCAACGGGCTCTGCGCCGGACGCCTTGATCACGTCCTCGTGAATACCGCGCGTCACCGTTATATAATAGCTCTTCTTTTCGTTCCCTTCCGGCCAGCCGTCAAGCGCCGTCGGGTCGGAGGGCTGACTTATAACGTCGCGGCGGAAGCGGCGGCAGGTCACGCCCATGCAGTCCATTATCCCTCTCACAAGCCTGAACATGGCGAGAGGGCCGCAGAACATATAGGTCGGATCGTCTCCGGAGTATTTTTCAATAAGCTCGCGGGTCACGAAGCCCTTCTCCCCCCTCCAGTCCGGATCTCCGGAGAGAAAGTGAATGACGCGGACGTTCTCCGAGGCACGCTCGGCCCTGTCGAGCTCTTCCTTGAGAACGATATCGTCGGACCTTACTGAGCCGTATAATATCGTAAGGCTTACGTCCCTCATCTCACCGAAGGCTATCTCCCGCGCCATGGAGAGGAATGGCGTTATCCCGCTGCCTCCGGCTATGGCGACGACGTTCTTTGAGTCTCTGAGCGGCTCCCAATAGAAGGTGCCGAAGGGCATATTGCCCTTTATCCTCACGCCCGGCTTTGCGTTCTCAAAAAACCAGTCCGGAACGAGATAGGGCCTGTTCCGCCTTATCGTCACCTCGAAAAAGCCCTCTTCGCCGCGAGCCTCGAAGGGCGCAGAGCTTATGGTGTACGGTCTCGTGAGCTCGCTTCCTCCTATTCTGAGCCGGAAGTTCACGTACTGCCCCGCCTGGAACGGGGGTATATGCCCGTCGGCCGATCTGAAGCGGAATATCTTCGACGTGGGCGACGCGTCGCGGACGGACTCGACGATGAATTCCATGCCCGACGGGTGGAGCTTATCCGCCAGCTCGCGTATCGGATCCTTCGGGTCGGGAGACGCGGAGGCGTTTTCTATTGAGGCTTTTCTGAGCGCCGTTACTCTGGAAGCGCCGCCGACGTCCTTCAGAAAGCCCTTGACCTTTATGCTCATCTCGCCGCCTCCTTCTCTTTCTTTTCCTTATCCTCGAGGATAGCCTTAGCCGCCGCTCTGCCGTTCGTTATCTGCGGGCCCATTCCGTCGCCGCTCATACCGTGCGCTCCGGCGAATTCAAGACCCTCTATGAACTTGTCGCTCTCCTTCATCTGGAGCCTTGCCACCGCGTGGTCGGAGAGCGAGTGGCTGTAGCCGTAGATGCTGCCCTTCCACGCCCCGACGTAATGCGCGACTGTTACGGGCGTCTCTGCCTCTATCTCGACTATCCTGTCTCTGAAATCCGGCGTGCCCGTGTGCTCAAGGTATTTTTCTATCATCTCGTTTGCAAGGCGGCGCTTGAAGGCGAAGTAGCTCTCCTCGGTCACCTCCCCGAACGGGTCGTTCAGCGGGAGCGCCGTTATCGAAAGCTGGGTATAGCCCTCCGGCACGCAGTTCGGGTTCGCGTAGTTGAGGCAGATGGTGGTTATATAGTTATACGGCTCGGTAAGATTCTTATAGTTCTCCCAGATGAGGTTGGTGTCCATCGTATCGCCCGAAAAGGTGGAGTAGTTCGTTATGCCCAGCTCCTCCGGCCTGCCCTCGAGCACCATGATTATGCTGACGGGGCAGACGGAAAGGGCTCTTCCGTTCACCATCTTCAAAGCGCCCTCCGGCACCTCGGAGGCGGGCTCTATCATCTGGGTGTAGACCTTGTTTGGATAGGCTGCGGAGACGACGTAATCTGCGCGTATCTCGTCGCCTCTTGCAGTGCGGACTCCGTATACCTTTCCATTTTTGACGAGTATCTTCGTGACCTCCTGCCTCAGCTCGAACTGAGCGCCGTTCTCCTCGACCCTGCGCTGCATCTTCATGCTCATCTCGTGGGAATAGCCGCGGCAGACGTAGCTGCCGGTGAAATAGTCCGCCATAAGGAATGCGTAGATAGTGAAGGGCAGGTCGTCCATCCTGTTGCCGACGTATATCCAGTAAGGCGTCAGCATTTCCACTGCCTTTTTCGGAAGAGCGAAGGTGTTTATGACCTCAGTAGCGCTGTAGCCCACGGTCTTAACGAAATCCGGGTGCTTCAGCAGCATCTGCACCTTGCTCATAGGCGTTACTGAGAGGATATTCATGCTGTCGTAGACGCGGCGGCAGAGGAGCATAAGCTCGTGTACCTTCTCATACGTCCCGGGCACAGCAGCATCTATCTCGCGCGCGACGGTCTCATAGCCCTCGTGCAGGGTAACGTCGATGCCTGAGTTCGGCAGCACCACTCTGTAGCACTCGGGGACGTGGAGCCAGTCAATATCCATGCCCATATCGTCGAAGAACTGACCGACCTTCAGTCTCCTGTCCTTCGTTCCTATGCTCATCATCTCGTGGAGCGTCGCCTCTATCTCGAAGCCGTTTCTGACGAAATCGGTAGCGAGGCCGCCGGGGAGGTTGTGCTTCTCAAGCATGAGTATGTCCTTTATGCCCTTTGCCTGGAGCTGGAGGGCGCAGGCCATGCCCGCAAGGCCGCCGCCGATGATCACGACCTCATAGTGGTCCTTATAAAACTTCATCGTTTCACGTCTTTCGTTTAAGTATGGGTAAAACGCGGGCGGGGCAAACGGCCCCGCCCTATGCGCTTTTGTGAATTATCAGAAGAATCTCTCAACGAGCTCGCGGCTGTATTCGGCGGTCTCGTCCATATCGCCGAAGCTCATTATCTCGCCCGCGTAGTAGGTGTCGTATTTGCCCTGCATCGCCTCGACCTTGTCGTACCAGCCGGCGGCGTAGTCCTCGGAGAAAACGTGAGGGAAATAGTAGACGCTCCATTCGTTCACTACGTTGGCAGCCGGGTTCTTCATAGTTTTGAGATCCTCGAGGACCGTCTTCTTGCAGTCGTCGTAGGGTATCTCCTTGGAGTTCTTATGCTTTCTGAGCGCGTAGGTCGTTATGACCTGGTCGACGCTGTCTCTCCAGCGGCGGTAATAGACCATAAGGTGACCGAGGCGGGACGGAACCATATTGTCGAATACGTAGTAGCTAATCTCGGGGTGATCCTCGGGCTTTGTCTCCACTGCGAGAACGTCGTAGCGCTCGTAGTCGATCTTGGAGAAGAGCTCGCGCTCGTCGTCGCGGGCGTCGAAGTAGTCCACCATGCCGACCTGACCGTCCGCACGCTTGTTGGGTATATAGAGC
>CACXBO010000151.1 GCA_902765975.1 Oscillospiraceae bacterium | reverse complement strand
TTTATGCTACAATAGCCGCTGTCACTATGAAACAGGAGCGGACCTATGATCGTAATGGATCTTGAATGGAACCGCGGGTACGACTCAAAGCCGATAGACGAGATACTTCAGATCGGCGCCGTCAGGACTGACGAGTCCGGCGCGATACGCGACACGTTCAGCGTTTTCGTCTCTCCCGCGATACACAAAAAATTCGACCGCGGCGCAAGGGGCCTGCCCGACCTTGAGGACTCGAAGAGCAGCGACATAAGCTTTCCCGAGGCGTGGGGCATGTTCGAGGCGTGGCGCGGCGAGGATAACGAATACGCCTTCTGGGGCGTCGGAGATTTTGAGGCCGTGCGGCAGAACTGCGCTTACTACGGTCTGTGCTTCACCGAGCCCTCCGCCGTTTACGACTACCAGAGCGCCTTTTCACACGCTCTCGGTCAGGGCGGGCAGCAGGCCGCCCTCTGGCGCGTTATCGACTATCTCGGCGTGCCGGACGTTTTCACCTACCACAACGCGCTGAACGACGCGATGTACACCGCCCTTGTCGGCTCGTGGCTCGGCGAGGCGGCGAAGTATATAAAGCCCGAGTCCGACGACCCGAAACGGAAGAGGGAAAAATTCTGCACCGAGCCTTACACGGCGGCAAAAGGCAAGCGCGTCGGTCCCTTCGCAAGCACGGAGGATTGCCTCAACTCCCGCGTCGCGCGAAGTCCCGCCTGCCCCGTCTGCGGCAAGAGCTTCTGGATAAGGCAGTGGCACACGACCGACTCCGTCCGCTTTTTCGGCACGGGCTCCTGCCCCGACCACGGGAAATTCATCGCCCGCCTCACTATCGACCCGGAAACGTTGCTCGGCAGGCTCGCCGTGCCGGAGCTCGATCCGACCGCGATATACGAATACAGGCGCGTATGCCGCAGGGGGACGACCCACGTATGCGCCTCGCTCCACAAGGGCGGAAGGCGCCGGTTCGCAAGGCGGCGCAGAGCAGGATGAGCGCTTGACCGGAGAGAAAACAAATGATAGAATTACAGCGGTGATTATATGGATGAAATGATCTGCCTTATACCCGCCTACGAGCCGGACGACAAGCTCACACAGACGGTGCGCGAGGGTCTCGCCGCCGGAATAAGCCGCTTTCTCATCGTGAACGACGGAAGCTCGGAGGCGTCGCGCCGCATCTTCGACGAGCTCCGCTCTCTCGGCGCCGTCGTCATAGAGCACGGTAAAAACCGCGGCAAGGGCGCGGCTCTGAAAACGGGCATAAGCTACGTTGCGGAGAACTGGCCGGAGGTCAAGGGCATCGTCACAGCCGACGCCGACGGGCAGCACAGAGTCTCCGACATTCTGAATATCTTCGACGAGATGGAGAAGAACCCCTCCGAGCTGACCCTCGGCGTTCGGGATTTCTCCGGCGACCACGTGCCGGGACGCAGCCGTCTGGGCAACGCGATAACCTCCTTCATCTTCCGCCTTATGACGGGCATACGGCTCAGGGATACGCAGACCGGGCTTCGCGGCATACCGCGTATGTACTTTGAGACCTCTCTCCGATCAGAGGGCGACAGATACGAATACGAGCTCAATATCCTCCTCGATCTGGCGGCGGCGAACGTACACTTCAATCAGGTTCCTATCGAAACGATATATATAAACGAGAACAAGTCGTCGCATTTCCGCGTGATACGCGATTCCTTCCTCATCTACAGGCGGCCTCTCACCTTCGCTCTGATGAGTCTCTCCTGCTCCGTTCTCGATATCGGCGCCTTCGCCCTCTTCTCAACCGTCGTCTTCTCCGGAAACGACGATATGATAGTCCCCTCAACGGTGATTGCGAGGGTCATCTCCGGGCTGACGAACTTCCTGCTTAACAAAAACCTAACCTTCCGCTCGCGGGGCAATTCCCTCGCGCAAACGGCAAGGTATCTCGCTCTCTTCGTCGTCGTGATGCTGCTCTCCGGCGTCATCGTGCGAAGCCTGAGCTTTATCCCTCTGCCGCACTGGATAATAAAAATGCCGGTCGACCTCTGCCTCTTCTTCGTAAACTACTTCGGGCAGAAGCTCTGGGTCTTCCGCAAAAGGAAATAGCAAAAATGAGGCCCGCCGAAGTTCGGCGGGCCTCTGCTTTATAAAAGCAAATTATTTCAGTATTTTGATCTTGTTTATAAGCGGGAATTCCTTGCACTCGCCCTTGGCCGCGCTTACGATGCCGAGGATGCAGAGCACGAGAACGAGGATCTCGAAGGGCCATACGAGCAGGAACTTGAGGACCCATGTGATGAGACCGAGGATTATGCCGAGAATGGAGAGCGCAGCCTCGCAGATGAGGAGCACGAGCCCCTGATTCGCATGGAAGCGGGCGAACTTGGATTCCTTCGCGGCGAAGATGGGCACGAGTACGAGCGGCCCGATATAGGCAAGGATGCCCATAGTCTTGTTCTGCTGAGCATCGGCGGGATCAAACTCGGCAGTGCGGTCTTCGATCTTGGTGAGTTCATTGAAATCTGCCATGAATATGTATCTCCTTTTCTAAGTTTTCTTTTTGCTCAGCATTCGGCTGAAGCAGATGGTGCCGGTGGCCGGACTCGAACCGGCACGCCTCGCGGCACTTGATTTTGAGTCAAGCACGTCTACCGATTCCATCACACCGGCATATTATGGTGGTATTATACACCATAGTTTTCCCTCTTGCAAGGCTTTTCCGCACAAAAAGCTCCTCCCCGAATTATAAAATCCCCGCGCTTTTCCGTCCGTCAAAGCGGAATGGAGCGGCGCGGGGGCGTGCAGGGCTTAAAGCGCGTTCATCTCGGGATATAGCCGTAAGGGTCGACAGGCTCGCCGTTTTTGAAGATTGCAAAATGCAGATGCTGCACCTCGACCGTCTCTCCGAGGGCGGTATCTCCGACCGAGCCGATAACGCTGCCCATAGTGACCGCGTCGCCCGCCTTGACAGTCGGAACTGCGGCGAGGTTCGCGTAAACGCTTACGAGCCCGTCGCCGTGGTCGATGGTGACCACCGTGCCCATAAGATCGTCCTTTTCAACGGAGAGGACTGTGCCCCGTGCCGCCGCCTTGACCTTGGT
>CACXBO010000150.1 GCA_902765975.1 Oscillospiraceae bacterium | reverse complement strand
GCAGTTTCCTCGAAAGAACTGTTTTTTCACTTTACACGATATTCTTATGCTGTTATAATTTATATAATGATAAACCCGGAGGGGGAAAATGCCATGGCTGACATAACCGCAATAGGAGAAATACTGATTGACCTTACGCAGAACGGGGTAAATGAGAGCGGGATACCGAAATATATCGCAAATCCCGGCGGCGCTCCCGCAAATTTAGCTGTCGCCGCGTCAAGGCTCGGAGCAAGGACCGCCTTTATCGGAAGGGTCGGCGCGGACGCCTTCGGGGCCTATCTGCGTAAAGTGCTCGAGGAGAACGGCGTAGACTCCAGCGGTCTCAGCGTCGATAAGAACGAGGCGACGACTCTCGCTGTCGTCAGCATCGACGAAAAGGGCGAGCGTTCCTTCTCATTCTACCGCGATCCGAGCGCAGACGTCAGCCTCAGCGAAGGCGACGTTCCGGCATGGCTCGTTGATAACACAAAGCTTCTTCACTTCGGCTCGGTCAGCCTCACGGCGGAGCCGAGCAGGTCTGCCACCCTCTATGCCGTAAAGCGTGCGAAGGCCAGCGGCGCTATCATAAGCTACGACCCGAACTACCGCGCCAACCTCTGGCCTGACGAGGAAACTGCGGTCAATATGATGCGCTCGCCTCTCTGTCTCGTCGATATCCTCAAGGTATCGGATAACGAGCTTCCGCTTCTGACCGGAACCAGCGATCCTGTTGAGGGTACGCGCATACTCTCCGAATTGGGTATAAGGCTTATTTTCGTCACTCTCGGGCCTGCCGGCGCTTTCTACCGCTTCGGAGATATTACCGGCACCTCTCCCACTCCGACCGTAAAGGTCGCCGACACAAACGGCGCAGGCGACACCTTCTTCGGCGCCGCGCTCTCCCGGATAGCAAAACTCTCCGATCTAACAGAGCTTACGGAAGATGAGCTAAAGCGGATAGCCGACTTTGCAAACAGAGCCGCGTCGATAACGACGAGCCGCCGCGGCGCGATCCCCGCTATGCCTGTGCTCAGCGAAATGGAATAATATACAGCCCTGAAATATTAAACTGCGCTGAACGTAACATAATTAAAAGCCGCGGCGGACTGAAGTCCGCCGCGGCTTTTGGCACGCCCGATGCGATTCGAACGCACGGCCTACAGAGTCGGAGTCTGTCACTCTATCCAGCTGAGCTACGGGCGCATATCCAGTTACAACGCGTATTATACCAAAAATCATAAAATCTGTAAAGTGTCAAGGTTGTAATATTTCGTCGATTGTGTTACAATAGCGAAAATGATTATCGGGAGGCCGAGGCTATGGAAGAAGAAAAGGGCAATTTCAGAGGCAAGCTTTTTGGAGGCTTCAACAGAAACGACGTTATCAGCTACATAGAATCCGCCGCAGCTCAGTTCAACGCCACGGAAAAAGAGCGCGACGAACTCACCGAAAAAAATGAGGCGCTCCGCGAGGAGCTTGAAGAGCTAAAAGCAGAGCTTGAGGAGACGAGGCTCTCCGCCGAATCCGAAAAAAAGGCTCTCGCAGACGAAAAGGACGGAGTCATCCTTGAGCTGCGCCGTGAAAACGCGCGGCTGCTTGAGGATATTGAGAGGGAACGCGCCCGCACTTTCGACCGCCGCGCCGCTGAGCTTGATTCCGCCGCTGAGGCTGTTGACGAGCTTCTGAAACGCTGCGGCGACATAAAATCCGATATGGCGGTTAACGTCACCAACAGCCGCAGAAGGATACTCGACGATTTTGAGAGCGTTTCCGGAGTCGCAGGAGAGCTTGAATTTAGGCTCAAAAAGCTCCGCAGCCATATCGATGAGTTGAGGGCGGAGTAATGTCCGAGTTTTATCTTGACACAAGCGACCTCGCAGCGCGCGCCTCTGAGCTCTGCGTCGGAGACAGAGTATATCTTTCCGGCACTGTTTACACGGCACGCGATCAGGCGCATCTGGCTCTTTTCCGTCTGCTCGACTCGGCGTCTCCCCTGCCGCTCGACTTGACCGGAGCTGTGATCTACTATGCCGGACCTACACCCGGGCGGGGAAAGCTTCCGACTCTCGCCTGCGGTCCGACCACCTCAAGCCGTATGGACCGCTTTGCTCCCCGCCTTCTCGATCTGGGGCTCGCCGCTATGATTGGCAAGGGTCCCCGTTCCGAGGAAGTCCGGGAGGCGATAATCCGTAACGGGGCGGTATATCTCTGCGCCACAGGCGGCGCGGGAGCGCTTATAGCTAAAAGCATTATTGAGCTACACGAGATCGCATTTCCCGAACTTGGCTGCGAATCTCTGAAGAGGCTGCGGATATCTGATATGCCGCTCATTGTCGGGATAGATTCTCGCGGCGGCGATATTTTCAACCGATAAGTAGCGAGGAAGGCTCCAAGAGCCTTCCTCGTTTCTTATTCTTTATTCAGTCGTGTCGGCCTTTTTCTTAGTTGCAGGTTTCTTTGCGGGAGCCTTTTTGGGCTTCTCCTCAGCCTTCGGCGCCTCCGCCTTTACCTCGGCGGGCTTTACTTCCTCAGCCTTGGGAGCTTCCTTCTTTGCCGCAGGCTTCTGCGCAGGGGCCTTTTTAGGCTTCTCCTCAGCCTTCGGCGCCTCCGCCTTTACCTCGGCGGGCTTTACTTCCTCAGCCTTTGGAGCTTCCTTCTTTACCGCGGGCTTCTTCGCAGGGGCCTTTTTTGCAGCGGGCTTTTTCTCCGGCTTGGGCTCGGGAACGGACTCCGGTACAGGTGCGGGCTCGGGTTCAGGCGCGGGCTCGGGCTCAGGCGCGGGCTCGGGTTCAGGTGCAGGCTCGGGCTCAGGCGCGGGCT
>CACXBO010000149.1 GCA_902765975.1 Oscillospiraceae bacterium | reverse complement strand
TTGCAGTCCCGCAGTTCGTTCATCGAAAGCTCGTCCGCATTTTCAATAAAGAAAACCCTGCAGGAGAGCCTTTCGGCAATATCCGCGAGATGACGGCTGTTGGCGCTGTGTCTCCCGCCGATAACGATAAATGCGCTGCATTTTGGCGCAAGACTTCTGACTTCGCCCTGGCGCCGCGAAGTGGCACTGCATATTGTATCAAATATTTTGCAATTTGTACACAGTTTTTTTATATTTTTTACAATATTATCGAAGATTTCTCTCTCGGCAGTGGTCTGCGACAGGATCGAGACCTCCATATCCGGCAAAATAACGCCGTCCCTTATCGCTTTTTCCGCTTCACCCGCATTTCTTAAAACGGTCATCTCTCTTCCGTCGGTTATCGCCCTTACCTCCGGATGCTCGCTGTCGCCGACTATTATAACCTTTCTTCCGGCTTTGAGCTCGTCATCGGCAAGCTCGTGTACTCTCTTTACCATAGGGCAGGTCGCATCGACGATTTCGGCTCCCCGTTCTCTGAGCTCCCGATACGTTAGTTCTGAAGCTCCGTGACTTCTGATTATTACTACGTCGCCCGGCTTTGCCTCCGACGCCTCCTCAATTATCCCAACGCCGAGCTCTGCGAGCCTGTCCGTTACCTCGTTATTGTGGATTAGCTGGCCGAGAGTGAGTACCCGCTCCGATCTGCCGGCGTTTTCCTCGGCTAACTGCACAGCCCGCTTCACTCCGAAGCAGAAGCCGGCGGAGGGCGCGAGAATAAGCTCCCTCATTCCTTAAGCGCTCCTTTTATAAGCTCCAAGATTATCTGAAGGCTCTCATCCAGGCTCTTGTCAGATGTGTCGACGAGCACGGAGTCCTCAGCCGGTCTGAGAGGCGCTATCTCTCTGTGCGAGTCGTTGTAGTCTCTATCTTCGATATCGCGCAGAACTTCCTCAAACGTGGTCTCTATACCCTTTGCCTCGAAGTCTTTGAGTCTGCGCCGAGCTCTGACCTCTGCGCTCGCAGTGAGGAATATTTTTAGCTCCGCGTTCGGGAGTATGACGGTTCCGATATCTCTTCCGTCCATAATAACGCTGTACTTCTCGGCAAGAGACCTCTGCGTATCCGTTAGGAATGCGCGCACTGCGCCTATCGCGGAAACGTCTGAGGCGTATTTCGTGACCTCCGGAGTTCTTATCTTATCTGTAACGTCTTCTCCGTTCAGTATCATTCTCTGAATACCGCCGGAGTATTCCATCCCGATATCTATCTCAGGAAGCAGCGCGATGATCCTATCAGCGTCTCGGCTGCCCACTCCCTTTGAGAGAACGTAAAGCCCTACTGTGCGGTAAAGCGCCCCGGTGTCCACGTAGATGAGCCCGAGCTTTTCCGCGGCGAGCCTTGCGAGAGTCGATTTTCCCGCCCCTGAGGGACCGTCTATTGCAACGTCTAAATGCTTCATGTCGTTTTTCCTTTCGTTTTTGTCCGGCAGCGGTATTGCGCTCGCCGCGGCGTAGGCCGTTGACCAGGCTATCTGAAGGTTAAAGCCGCCGGTGTATGCGTCCACGTCGACGACCTCTCCGGCAAAATACAGACCGCGGCACTTTTTTGACGCCATAGTTTTTGGGTCTATCTCCCTCGTGCTGACTCCGCCGGAGGTTATTATCGCCTCTTCGATCGGCGCGGGAGAAATTGCGGTCAACTGAAAGGCCTTGAACAGCCCGATTAGCTTTTTCCTCTCTTCCTTCGTTACGGAGTTTACCCTCTTTTCGGGGTCTATTCCGCTTCGCGCCACTATGACCGGTATCATACTTCTCCCGGCAAGGTCGGAAAGCGCATTCATAAACTCTCTGTTCCTGTATTTTTCAAAATCTCTCAGGAGCCTCGCGTCAAGCTTCTCCTCTGAGAGGGCGGGCTTTAGGTCTATATAAAGCTTATACCCGTTTTTCTCGTATTCCCTCATGTGCGCGCTGGCAGAGAGAACGAGAGGGCCGGATACTCCGACGTGAGTGAAGAGCATCTCGCCCATCTCCTCAAACACCGCTCTGCCCCTTTTGTCCTCGACTCTCAGCTTTACGTTTTTAAGGCTGAAGCCCGCCATCTCAGAGCATTCCCGCTCTGCGCAGCATATCCCCACGAGCGAGGCGACAGGCTTAACAATCGTATGCCCCGCGCTCTCTGCAAAGCGATATCCGTCGCCGGTCGAGCCCGTGAGAGTATAGGACATTCCTCCCGTGCAGACTATGACGCTTTTTGCGTAATACTCTCCGCTCGATGATGAAACTCCTCTTACTTCTCCGTCAGATATTATAAGCTCCTTAGCTTCGGCTGTAAGCCTCGTGACTCCGGAAGCCTTGATATATGATCTAAGAGCGTTTACTATATCGGCGGCTCTGTCGGACTGGGGAAACACTCTGAAGCCGCGCTCAGTTTTAAGCGGAACTCCCCGCTCCTCAAAGAAATTCATAACGGCAGAGGGCGGGAAAGCGTTTACCGCGCTGAACAGGAATCGCCCGTTAGTCGTACAGTTTTCGATAACGGTTCGCGGCTCGGCGTTGTTCGTTACGTTGCAGCGACCCTTGCCCGTTATTCCGAGCTTTCTTCCGACCTTCTCGTTTTTCTCAATGAGAAGCACTCTGAGGCCGCGCTCGCCTGCTCTTCCCGCGGCGAAAAGTCCCGCAGCTCCGCCGCCTATTACAATAACGTCGTAATCAGTCGTGTTTCTCATAGACCTCGTATTCAGCCCACATAGCTTCAAGCCTCTTGAATTTCTCCTCGAGCTTATCTCCCGTGCTTTCCGCCGCAGCGACGACGAGAGCATTGATAAGACTCAGCGGAGCTACGAGAGAATCGAGGAACGAGAGCATATCGCTTCTTGCATAAAGCTTTATATCCGAATTCTTTGCGACGAGAGACGAGCCGGAATCGGTAATACCGATCACCGTCGCCCCCATATCGCGCGCGAACTGTATTGCGGTGATAGTTCTGCGCGAATAACGAGGGAACGAGATGGCAATGCAAAGATCCTTTTCTCCTATATGCTGTATCTGCTCGTAGATCTCGCTCGCCGCCGACTGATTGATGACCCGCACGTCGTCGAAAAGCAGATTCAGGTAGAAGCCGAGAAAGCCGGCGAGATACGAGGACGAGCGAAGACCGATAACGTAGATGCTCTTTGCTCCCACTATCTTCTCAACGGCAAGGTTAAAGGCCGAGGCGTCGATATCCTCGAGCGTGAAGCGTATCTTCTCGATATCCGAATTTAGAACAGTGTCAAGGATATCGCCCTTGTCCATTATCTCCTTTGACGCCTCAATGCGCTGCACTGTAGTCAAGCGGTTTTTGATAAGCTCCTGAAGCGCCTTCTTCATCGCGGGATATCCGTCGTAGCCGAGATCAGCGGCGAAACGCACTACGGTGGACTCTGAGACCTGAGCCGCCTTTCCGAGCTTTCCAGCAGTCATAAACGCCGCCTTATCGTAGTTTGCGGCAATATATTTGGCGATCTTTCTCTGCCCTTTTGAAAATTCGGGCGTTTTTTCAGCGATCACAGCAAGAACGTCGTTATCCATATCCTTCTCCAATCGTAAAATAGGCGTATGCGACTGTTCGCATACGCCTATTTTACATATTATCTCAGCTTATTTCAAGCGAATTTGCAATTTTTCTTTCATCAGGCTGCAAAAAACTCATTTAGCCTGCAATGAACGCACCTCATCCTCGGTGAGAAATCGCCATTCTCCTTTTTTGAGTCCGCCTAAGCTCAGTCCGCCCTCTCTCGTGCGCACGAGCCGCGTCACTCTCATTCCGGCTATCTCGCACATTCTGCGCACCTGACGGTTTCTGCCCTCGTGTATCGTCATCTCGAATACCGCTCCCGTCTCCTTTACCTCCAGCGGGCGGATGCGAGGTCTTCTCAGCAAAATCCCGTCGAGCTCCATGGGCTCTGAAAGACGGCGAAGCCCCTGCTCCCCGTCTCCCCTTGCCCAGACCTTATAGGTCTTCTCCTTCTCAAACGATGGGTGCATAAGCCGATTTGCCAGCTCCCCGTCGTTCGTCATTATCAGAAGTCCCTCGGAATTAAGGTCAAGCCTTCCGACCGGATATACCCTCGTTCCAACTCCGGAGACAAGGTCGCGCACAGTCCTGCGCCCCTTTTCGTCGCTCATAGTGGTAACGTAACCCACCGGCTTGTTTAGCATTATGTAAACTTTCTCGTCTTCCTCGTGTACTGTTTCTGCCCCGTCTACGGTAATCTCCGCAGTTTCGGGGTCCGCACTATCGCCTAAGACGGCGGTCGAGCCGTTCAGTTCTACTCTGCCGTCGGCAATAAGTTTCTCGGCTGCCCTGCGCGAGATACCGAGGCGGGATGACAGTATTTTTTGCAGCCTCTCTTCCATAGCTCACCACATATAATAATCGAACATTCTATTGAATATACTCGGTTTTTTGAGTGGGCTTACCTTCGCGCCCGATCCGAAAACGAGATAGGAACGGAATATCTCGACTCCGTCCTTTCTGTAGATGACCGTGCCTACCAGATCTCCGGCATTTATCGGGGCGTGGACGAATTTGGGAAGATATATTTCCTCGGTTATATCCTCCTCCGGCTTCAGAAGGAAGGCAGCTTCAGACGTTGCGACTATGCCCACCTTTCCTCTGTCTCCGGAAACTACCTGCAGCCAGGCACAGGCCTTGCCCTCGTCGGCAGTTCTGAACACTTTGTATTCTTTGAAGCCCCAGTTATAGGCCGCCGCGTGGTCTCTGTAATCCGATTCATCGTTCAGCGTGACGAAGATAAGCGTCATTCCGTTCCGCGTGCAGGCTGTAACGAGAGTTCTGCCCGCGTTATTGGTATAACCGTTTTTAACTCCTATAAGTCCGTCGACAGACCAGAGGAGCTTATTGTGATTTGAGAAGGTCCTGCCCATTACTTTTGCGGTCATCGTTGAGCAGATAATGCTGAAGGTCTGATTTTTGAGCGCCTCTGCAGCGAGAAGAGCCATATCTCTCGCTGTCGAGTAATGCTCTTTCCCGTCGAGCCCGTGCGGGTTTTCAAAATGGGTATTCGTCATACCGATGGAAGCGGCGCGCTCGTTCATCATATCCGCAAAGGCCTCAACAGAGCCCGCGCAGTGTATGGCGAGTGTATATGCCGCGTCGTTCGCAGATTCAAGGAGGATACCGTAGAGCAGCTCCATAACGGTATACTGCTGCCCGCCCCTTAAATGAAGCGAGGTGCCGATAACGCTCTCCGCTTTTTTCGGCACGGTAACCGTTTCGTCGGCGTCACAGTTTTCAATTATAACCAGTGCAGTCATTATTTTCGTCGTAGAGGCAATAAGGCGTCTTTCGTCTGCCTTCTTCTCATAGATGAAGGTTCCTGTCTCCGGCTCGTACAGCACGCTTGACGCCGCCCCGTCGGAAAACGCGAAGGCGGGAAAAGCAAGCATGAGCAGGATCGATATCGCCGCAACCCCTGAGATTATCTTTTTCGTAGAAAACACCCTCTGAATCAGGTTGATGCGCTATTATTCCGCCTCTTCCTCGAAATTCGCCTCAGCCTCAGGCTGTTTTTTATTCTTAGTCAGCATCCCGCTCAGCTTGTCTATAAGATCGGGGGCTGAGTCCATAAGGCGCTCTACCGTTGTTGCTGCCGGAGCCTCGATATTCATTATGCGCACGTGTCCGTCCTTGATGACAACGAAGGCCTGCGGAGCTATCTTGACGCCGGCTCCGCTGCCGCCGCCGAACGGGTTCTTTTGACCTTCCTTCAGGTTCTTGGGGCTGTAATCCGTGCCTCCGGAGGCAAAGCCGAAGCTCACCTTGCTGACGGGAATGAGGGTCACTCCGTCGGTTGTTACGATAGGCTCGCCGATGACCGTGTTGATATCGACCATCTCTCTGACCTTGCTCATTACGGTCTCCATAAGTTCGCTAGTTGGATGCTTTTCCATTTTTCTTTTCCTTTCCGCCCGCGTTCCAATTAAGATATGCCTTTACGGCAGGTATAAGACCGCAGACAACGTAAATTATTTCCCAGATCATAAGTGTGAGCTTTGCTTCAGTATATATCTTATCGCCCTCTCCGTCAAAGCTGACAAAGGTGCGCAGATCGCTTTTTTTGATCCTGAAAGCTTTTTCAGCGATAGGAACGAGAGAGCCTATGATAGCGGAACCTTTTCCGTAATTCATCGCCGCATCGTATGGATCGGGCGACGCCGAGGTGTAGTAAAACGTCAGGTAATTAATCGTGAGTTTCTTTCTGAGCCTGTTCAGCGTGTTGAAAACAGCCTCGATCACCTTCAGAATAAAGTCCGCAGTCCCGCCTTTTTTCTTTTTTGCCGGCTCCTCGGGCTTGTCCTCCTCCGGCTTTTCAGGCTTCTTTTTCTTTTCTTTCTTTTTCTTTTTTTCTTTTTTGCCGCTCTTCTCCTTCTTGGGAAGCACGCCAAGCTTAATTAATCCCGCGTGGACGTTCAAAACTATCCCGCTTTCGGAATACTCAAAGCTCACTCCGAGCGGGATGAGAGCGATGAGTATCAGCACGGCAAGTATTATAAGGACGACCTTCATTCGGCTTCCTCCGGTCCGTCCGGCAGAGATGCAGTCTCTTCTTCCCCCGGAGCCTTCAGCGCATCGATCGAGCTTTGGAGCTTTTTCTCGTCCTCGCTCTCTTCTCCCGCCTCCGGAAGCTCGGGAAGGTCATCAACAGAGCTTATCCCGAAGGTTCTCAAAAAGTTCGGAGTCGTGCGGAAAACGGTCGGTCTTCCGGGCGCGTCAAGGTGACCGCAGGGCTCGATAAGCCCGCGCTCCTCAAGCACCGACACTGTGTAGGAGCTGTCAACTCCCCTCACGCTCTCAATATACGCCCGCGTCACCGGCTGGAAATACGCTACGATGCTCAGCACCTCCAGCGCAGCCTGAGTGAGCTTCGGGGGCTTTCTCGTCTCCTGCGCGGCGCGGATAACGTCCGCATACTCCGGCGCGGAGCAGAGCTGGAGCATATTGTCGAGACGGACGAGCCTTATACCCCGGCCGGAGTAGCTCAGCTCATCGGAAATCAGAGCGGCGGCGTCTCGCACGAGGTCTGGGTCGGCGGCGAGAACAGCGGCAATCCTGTCTATCCTGACCGGCTCGCCCGCCGCAAAAAGTATACCCTCTATCGCGCCCTTCAGTTCCTTCAGCTCCAATTTTATTCGCCTCCCTCTGATCTCAGCATAACGGTCGTTTCTTCTCCGTCTCCAATTATACCGATTTTTCCCGCTTTTGCAAGCTCAAGCAGGGATATAAACGTCGCAACGAGCTCTGTGCGCGATTTTGAGCGGCTAAAAAGCTCGGATACTCTCGTCTCTCCTCCGTGCATCAGGACTATCATTATCTCCTCCGACTTATCTGAAACGGAGTAGATTATCCTGGAAGGCATTGTGAATCGCGGCTCGTTGATCACCGCCGAGACTGCGTCCTCTCGGGAAAGGACTCTGAGCATGGCGTCGAGCATGTCCTGCCTGTCGTGGACGTAGCGGTATTCCTTATCCTGCGGGAAATACTCAGGCGGCTTCGTCATCATTCCGGCGCCGCGGAAATACATACCGCCCAGCGTGTCGCATACCGCCTTGACCCTCTCGTATACGTCCCTTCTCTTCAGCCTTTCAAGGCTTTCTATAAGCTCCTCAAGCTCGCTGGGCTCTTCGCCCGCGTTTATGAGCATTCGCGCCTTGATATACACGAGATGAGAAGCCATCTGAACAAATTCGCTCGCTATCTCAAGATCCATAGCCTTCATCTCATCGAGATAAGCGAGGTACTGATCGAGAAGCTCGGATATTTTTATATCCTTTATCTCTATTTTGTTTTTCGAGAGCAGCTGAAGGATGAGAGTCAGAGGGCCTTCAAAATCCTCCATCTCGTCGGACGATTTAACGACGCCCTCCAGCCTGAAGGTCGGATTATCCATAGCTCACCATCCTTTTTTCTTTTTATAGTCCCAAAAGCCCGGCAAGAGCTGCGCCGAGCTTCCAAAATACTCCGAATCCGCCGAGCACCCATTTGACAGCCGCTGAAAGAGGACCGGACAGTATCCCGGTCAGCACGAGAACGATCATAACTATAGAGCCGTATTTTTCATAGCGCATCAGGACGTAATACCATCTCTGTGGCATAACGGAAAACAGCACCTTCGAGCCGTCGAGCGGCGGAACCGGGATAAGATTGAATATCCCGAGAGAAACGCTTATCCTCGCTGTAATCGAAAGCGAATAGAGCGCGTAGAAGCCGACAGTCGAGCTGTAAAGTGTGCCGAATAAGAGCCCGTAAAGGAAAAGCGCGACGGCAGCGAGTATCATATTCGACGCTGGACCTGCAAGGGCTGTAAGCGCCATTCCGAGCTTCGGATTTTTAAACCTGCGCATATCGACGGGCACCGGCTTTGCCCATCCGAAATGGACAACGACGAGCATTATAAAGCCGACCAGGTCAAAATGCTTAAACGGATTGAGGCTCAGCCTGCCCTCCCGCTTCGCGGTATCGTCTCCGAGCGCGAGGGCGCAGAGTCCGTGGCTCACCTCGTGTATCGTGATGCACACAAGCACGGGTATAACTGACAGGGCGAGGTCGAGAAGCACCGTCCAGTCAAGATTTCTGAACACGTTCAGCATATCGTTTTCACTCTTTCAGAAAAGACTCTATCGCGGAAATTAGCCTGTCCCTGCCCGTTCCCTTCTCTGCGGAAAACGGAACGAGCGGCGTGGCTTCGCTCAGAGACAGAGTATCCCGGATAAGCGCCAGATTCGGCTCGACTTCGCTCTTTTTGAGCTTGTCGAGCTTGTTCGCGCAGACGACAAGCGGGCATCCCGTACCCTTGAACCACTCAGCCATCGTTATATCATCCGCCGTCGGCTTATGCCTTGCGTCGACTATCATCACCCCCAAGGTGATGAGACCGGGTTCTGCGAAATACGATTCCATAAGCTTTGCCCATCGGTCGCGCTCCGACTTGCTAACCTTCGCGTAACCGTACCCCGGGAGATCTGTGAGATACGCCGAGGAATCGACGAGGAAATAGTTTATCTGCGTCGTTTTTCCGGGCGACGCTCCGACGCGGGCATAGTTTTTTCTCTGCACGAGGGCGTTTATCACAGAGGATTTGCCCACGTTGCTCCTGCCGGCGAAGGCAAGCTGAGGTCTTCTGTCCCTTATAAAATCCTTCGCCGACGCCGCTGATTTGATAAATTCTGTTTTGCGAAAATCCATATCTTTACTGCCTTATCGTTACTTCCGGCTTTTCCGTTTTGGGTGCGCGGGCTTCTTTTTTCTCCGGGACGTTCAGCTCTTTTCTCTCCTTCGGTCTCTCAACAGCTATCGCCTCTGCGATGACGTCGTCCAGCGTCGACGCGGTCTTGAATACAAGAGCACGGCGCACCGTCTGGTCTATCTCTTCCAGATCCTGCTCGTTATCCTTTGGGATAATAACGGTTTTGACTCCGCAGCGGTATGCGGCCATAGTCTTCTCTTTCAGCCCGCCTATCGGCAGAACTCTGCCGGTAAGCGTTATCTCGCCCGTCATCGCAATATCGTTTCTTACCCTCGCCCCGCTCAGAGCGGAGATAACGGCTATAGCTATCGTTATTCCCGCGGAAGGTCCGTCCTTCGGTACCGCGCCCTCCGGAAAATGCAGGTGTATGTCCCTGTTCTTATAGAAATCCGGATCTATGCCGAGCTGCTTTGCCCTTGCTCTTACGCAGGATATGGCGGCGTTTGCCGATTCCGTCATTACCTTGCCGAGGTTGCCGGTTATCTCAAGCTTCCCCGTCCCCTCAAGGGCGACAGCCTCCACCTCGAGCATTTCGCCGCCGACTTCCGTCCACGCAAGTCCGTTGACGACTCCGACGCTGTCTTTGCCCGAACGGCTCTCCGGCTTGTAGCGGCGCGGACCCAGAAGCTCCGCCAGACCGTCAGCCTTTACGCTGAGTCCCTTTCCCTCGCCGGACGCTATCTTCATATCCGCCTTTCTGCAAATCGCGTTGAGCTCGCGCTCCAGTATCCTGACTCCGGCCTCGCGTGTGTAGCCTGAAATAATCTCTCTTATTGCGCCGTCGGTTATCTTCAGCGTCTTTGCATCGAGCCCGTGCTTCTCTCTCGCCTTCGGAAGAAGATGCTTCTTCGCTATCATAAGCTTTTCCTCATCGGTATAGCTTGACAGCTCTATTACCTCCATCCTGTCGAGCAGCGGACGGGGTATCGTCGACGTGGTATTTGCTGTGGTAATAAAAAGCACGTTTGAGAGATCGTAAGGTATCTCAAGAAAATGGTCTCTGAACGACACGTTTTCCACTGGGTCGAGCGCCTCGAGAAGCGCGGCGGACGGATCTCCGTGGTAATCCGATCCGAGCTTGTCTATCTCGTCGAGCAGCAGGACCGGGTTATTAGAACCCGACTGCGTGAGCGCAGTCATTATTCTCCCGGGCATCGCTCCGATGTACGTCTTTCGGTGACCTCTTATCTCCGCCTCGTCCCTTATGCCTCCTAGGCTCATCCTCGCAAGCTTCCTGTTAGTCGCGTGGGCTATGCTCATCGCTATGCTGGTCTTGCCGACTCCCGGAGGGCCGACAAGGCAGAGTATCGCGCCCTTTACGTTTGGCGCGACCTGCCTTACCGCGAGGTATTCGAGTATCCTCTCCTTGACCTTGGAAAGCCCGTAATGCTCCCTGTCGAGTATGCGCCTTGCCGCCTCGACGTCGGCTCTCTCCTTCGTGGTCTTATTCCACGGGAGAGCCAGCACAGCGTCGAGATACGTGCGGATAACTGCTGCCTCTGCAGAGCCGAACGGCTGCTTTGCGAGCCTGTCCGTCTCCCTGAAAAGCTTATCCTGTATCTCTTCCGGAAGCGCCGCCTCCGCTATTCTGTCTCTGTACTCCTCGATCTCCGGGTCAAATTCCTCTCCGAGCTCGGAGCGTATGAGCTTAAGCTGCTCTCTGAGGACGTTATCCTTCTGTATGGACGATATTCTGTCCCTCAGCTTTTCGTTTATCTCGCGCTCAATTTTGAGCACCTCAAGCTCCTCGGTGAGATGGCTGCATAGGGCGGAGAGCCGATCCTCGGGGTCAAGGGTCTCGAGCAGCATCTGCTTTTTATCCGACGCTATCCCCGCGTTCTGCGATATATAGTCGGCGACGTACTCGGGATCGTTTCTGAGCGAAAGGCTTATCATGACCTCGGGTACGGCCGTGCCGGTCTCGGCGCAGTATTCGCCGAAAAGCCCGATAGCGTTGCGGATGAGCGCGTCGGCTTTCTTTGTTCTCTGCGTATGAGGCCTTGGTATAGGCGACACCAGCGCTTCGCTGTATTTTTTGCCCGGTATGAATGTCTCGAGCTTAGCGCGGTATTCGCCCTTGACCATAACCCGAAGTCCGTCATCCCCGTTTTTCACGTACTGGCGTACTATGCAGACAACGCCGACATCATAAAGCTCGTCGCGGGCGGGTCTCTCGCTCAGCACGTCGCGCTGAGCGGTTACGAAAACGCGCATATCGGTCTTGGTCGAGGAAAGCACTGCGTTTATCGACTGCTTGCGCTCGAGGTCAAAGCTGATAACAGTCTCCGGAAAAACGGAGAGGCCCCTCAATGCAAGGAGCGGAAGCTTTATTATTTCGCCTGAAACGGCGGTTGTTTTCTCATTATTCATCGAAAAATCACTCATTTCAAAGGTCCTTAAAAAAACCGCAAACGGCGGGGGCAAGCCCCCGCCCGATATTCGGTATCACAGATTTGCGGCAAGGTCCGGATCAAGTCTCGGCTTCGGCCTTTTGATGAGCCTTGGCGCCTTGCCTTCTCTCACGGACTCCTCCGTGATTATGACCTTCTCTATCCTGTCGTGAGAAGGCACGTCATACATAACGTCGGTCATAATGCCTTCCACAACGCTTCTCAGGCCTCTCGCTCCGATATCGAGCTCTATGGCCTTGTCGGCGATTGCCTCAAGAGCGCCGTCCTCAAATTCGAGACTCACTCCGTCGTATTTCATAAGAGCCTTATACTGCTTTGTAAGCGCGTTCTTCGGCTCCTTCAGTATCCTCACAAGATCGTCGCGGGTTAGCTGCTTCATCGGGACTATGACCGGCATACGCCCGATAAGCTCCGGGATTATTCCGAACTTCTGCAGATCGTGGGAACGGACGTTCAGCATTATCTCGCCCGCCGCTCTCTCCTTCTTCGACTTTATCTCGGCGCCGAAGCCCATGCTCTTCTTATCAAGGCGCTGCTCGATTATCTTCTCTATACCGTCAAAGGCTCCGCCGCAGATGAACAGAATGTTCTTCGTGTCCACCTGTATGAACTCCTGCTGCGGATGCTTCCTTCCGCCGAGCGGAGGAACGCCCGCTACCGTGCCCTCAAGTATCTTCAGAAGCGCCTGCTGCACTCCCTCGCCGGAAACGTCGCGTGTTATCGACGTGTTCTCGCTTTTTCTTGCTATCTTGTCAAGCTCGTCGATATATATTATGCCGTGCTCTGCAAGCGGCACGTTGAAATCCGCAGCCTGGAGAAGGCGCAGGAGAATATTCTCGACGTCGTCTCCGACGTAGCCCGCCTCGGTCAGCGTTGTCGCGTCGGCTATGGCAAAGGGAACCTTCAAAAGCTTCGCAAGAGTCTGAGCGAAAAGCGTTTTTCCGGAACCGGTAGGTCCTATTATGAGCACGTTTGACTTTTGCAGCTCCGTGTCGCCCTGGTCCTCGGCGAAGATACGCTTATAGTGGTTATACACGGCGACGGAGATCGCCTTTTTCGCCTCGTCCTGGCCTATGATATACTCGTCGAGGTATTCCTTTATCTGGCGGGGCTTGGGAATATCCTGTATGGGCAGCTCAGTCTCTTCACTGTCGTTCTCGTAACCGGGCTCGATATAATCGAAGCCCATTATCCCGTTGCACAGCCTCACGCATTCGTCGCAGATATAGGCGTTGAGCCCTCTGACGATGCGCTCCACCTCGTCTTCTCTTTTCCCGCAGAAGCTGCAGCGTATAAGCTTTTCGTCATTCTTTGCCATTTAGATCAAAAAACCCTTTCCGAAAATGATTTTCAGCGTTTCGTTATGACCTTATCGATTATCCCGAACTCAACGGCCTCTTCAGCGGACATGAAATTATCGCGCTCTGTTGCAACGCGGACGGTATCGATATCCTTGCCGGTGTTTTCCGCGAGAATGCGGTTTAGATTGTCCTTTATCCTGAGGATATTCTCAGCGTGGATACGGATATCGGTCGCCTGACCCTGGAAGCCGCCGGACGGCTGGTGGATCATGATTTCGGAGTTGGGAAGAGCTATCCTCTTGCCCTTTGCTCCTGCAGCGAGAAGAAAGGCGCCCATACTGGCGGCAAGACCGACGCAGATGGTGGAGACGTCGGGCTTTATATACTGCATGGTATCATAGATAGCCATACCCGCGGTAACGGAACCGCCCGGTGAGTTTATATAGAACTGGATGTCCTTATCGGGGTCCTGCGCCTCAAGGTAAAGAAGCTGCGCCACGACTAAGCTCGCCGTCGTATCGTTTACCTCTTCGCCGAGAAAAATAATTCTGTCGTTCAGAAGCCTTGAAAAGATATCGTAGCTTCGCTCTCCTCTGCTCGTCTGCTCAACAACGTAAGGTACTAATGCCATAAACAGGCCCTCCTTATAAGTAGTGCTCAAATTGATGATTGCCAAAATCCGGGGTGATTATTCCTCGTTTCCGGACTCGGTGCCGACTGCGCTGCCGTAAACGAATTCCTTGGCCGCGTCGATCTGGAGACCTGTCTTCACCGCGTCGGGAAGCACTGCGCTCTTTATGTCCTCGAGCTTCATGCTGTATTCCTTGGCAAGTCTCTCATACTCTGCCTCGACTTTCTCATCGGAGACATCAAAGTTCTCCTGCTTTGCAATATACTCGAAAGCGAGGTCAGCCTTTATCTCCTTTTCAGCGGTGGGACGGAGCTCGTTGCGAAGCCCGCTCTCCTCCATGCCCATCATCTTGAGATACTGCTCGAAATCCATGCCCTGAGCGCGGATGTTGTACTTAAAGTTGTCGATCATATTATTGACCTGATCGTCGATCATTGCGTCGGGTATATCGCCTTCGACCTTATCAACGAGACGGGAGAGAACGATATTTCTGAAGTCCTCCTCAGCAGCCTTGCCGCGCTTTTCAATAAGCTCTGCCTTAACGCTCTTCCTGTACTCCTCAAGGGTGTCGAACTCGGAAACGTCCTTGGCGAACTCATCGTCGAGGTCGGGAAGGAGCTTCTCCTTAATGCCCTTGACTGTCACCTTGAAGGTGGCGGGCTTGCCGGCAAGCTCGGGCGCATAAGCCTCGGGGAAGGTCACGTTGACCTCGGTCTCCTCGCCTGCGCTCTTGCCGATGAGCTGATCCTCAAAGCCGGGAATGAATGTGCCGCTTCCGAGCTCGAGATCGTAATCTTCGCCGGCTCCGCCCTCAAACGGCTTGCCATCCATATATCCGACGAAGTCGATAGTGGCGATATCGCCGGACTTCGCGGGACGGTCGGCGGTCTCGACTCTCGCGTTCTGCTCGCGGGTATTTTCGATCGCGCGGTCTACGTCCTTGTCGCTGATGCCGACCGGGGGCTTGGGAGCCTCTATGCCCTTATAGCCCTCGACCTTTATCTCGGGATATACGGCGACGCGGAACCTGAGTGTGAGGGACTTATCCTCGCCTATCTTTATGTCTGTTATCGCCGGCTGACCTACGACGCTGAGAGCGTTCTCCTTGATTCCGAGATCGAGAGCCTCCGGATATACCTCTTCCACGGCGTCGTCGTAGAATACGCCTGTGCCGTACATCGACTCGATCATTCTTCTGGGCGCCTTGCCCTTGCGGAAGCCGGGTATGGATATTCTGCCCCTGCCCTTCATATAAGCCTTGTTGATCGCGGACTCGAATTCCTCCGGGCTCACCTCAACGGTAAATTCAGCGGTGCTTTTCTCTTTCTTTTCAAAATCCTTTACAATCACTTTGGATCTCCTCCTGTGCTTTTATAGACATACCGGGTTATTTTATCACATCTTCACGATATTGTAAACATTTTTACACTTAATTTACATTATTTCATAGGACTCTGACCGGCTTAAAGCCCACGTGGTCGGCGCTTACGAGCCTGTACCTCACTCCTCCGGCCTCTCCCTCGAAGGCGAGCAGCCTTCCGGACCCGTGTATATGCCCGTAGTAACATTCACTCACTCCGTAGCGGTGAATGAGGTCAACCATCTCGCGGGAATAATATTTTCCGTAGAACGGGGGGTAGTGCAGGAACACTATCTTTCTCTCCGCATTCCCGGCAAGACTCAGCGAGGTTTCCAGCCTCAGCACCTCCCGCGCCATTATCTTTTTATCCTGATCGGACGGATTCTCGCTCGGGCAAAACCATCCGCGGGTACCGCAGATAGCCGTGTCTCCGTAAAAGAAGCAGTTGTTGTTGAGTATCTCTATCGAGTCGAGGCCGTTTTCCTTGAAAAACTTCATAGCCTTAGTTGCGGTAGACCACCAGAAATCGTGGTTTCCCTTCAGTATGATCTTTTTGCCCGGAAGCTCGTGGATAAAGCGGAAGTCCTCAAGGCAGTCGGCAAGGCTTATTCCCCACGTCAAATCTCCGGCGATCACGGTAACGTCATCCGGGGTAAGCGATCTGAAATTTTCCCTGAGCTTTTCTGTGTGCCCCTCCCATTCCCTGCCGAACACGTCCATCGGCTTATCGGTCTGGAAGGATAAGTGAAGATCGCCGATAGTATAGAGCATATGTCCTCCCCGGCCTGATATGACCTCAGCGGGTCATTATCAGCTTATTTCAAAAAATCTCTTACCTCGTCGAATAATCCGTCCTTCTTTATCGAGGCGGTAAATCTCGCCTTTTTCCCTGCCAGCTCTGCAAGAGGACGGGGCGCGGGCTTTCCCGTCTTTTCGGACAAAACGGATATAAGCTCCGGTCCCGGCTTATCTCCGCTCTCCCCGAGAGCGTCGAGCACTGCGGGAGTGAACTTGAAGGGGCTGGCAGTTGAGAGGGTGACTGTCTTGGTCTTATCTCCGCTCTCCTCGCGGTATTTCTCCATAACGCCGTAGGCGACAGCGGTGTGCGTGTCCATAAGGTAGTCCTTCTCTTCGAACACTCTTTTGATAACAGATTTAGAGGCTTCGTCGTCAAGGCTTCCCGCGGAAAACACGCTGCCGATTTTTTTCATTAGTTCCGGAGATACAGAGTAGCGTCCTTCGCTCTTCAGCTCGTCCATAAGCTCGGCGACAGTCTCGCCGCTTCCCGATAGAAAGCTCAAAAGCCTTTCGAGATTCGACGATATGAGGATATCCATAGACGGGGATATCGTCTCATAGAACGGTCTGACCCTGTTATACTCTCCCGTTCTGAAGAAGTCGGTGAGCACGTCGTTTTTATTGGAAGCGCAAATCAGGCGTGAGACCGGAAGCCCCATCTGCATGGCGTAGAAGCCGGCGAGGATATCGCCGAAGTTCCCCGTCGGAACGGAGAAGTTTATCTTCTCGCCCTCTTCTATCTCGCCCGCGTTCAAAAGATCGCAGTAGGCGGAGAAATAATACACAATCTGCGGCAGCAGTCTGCCCCAGTTTATTGAGTTTGCCGACGAGAGGAACCAGCCCGAGGCGGCAAGCTCTTCTCTGAGCTCCGCGCTGGAGAACACCTCTTTTACGCCGGACTGAGCGTCGTCGAAGTTGCCCTCTATCGCGGCGACGCGGACGTTTGTGCCCTCCTGACTCGTCATCTGCAGCTTCTGAACGTCGCTTACTCCGTCGCGCGGGTAGAATACGAGTATCTTAGTCCCTTCAACGTCGCGGAACCCCTCGAGCGCGGCTTTACCGGTATCGCCGCTCGTTGCAACAAGGATACATACCTTTTTCTTTTCTCCCGTCTTTTTCAGCGCCGCGGTCAGAAGATGCGGGAGCATCTGCAGCGCCATATCCTTGAACGCAGAGGTCGGACCGTGCCACAGCTCGAGGATATACCTTCCCTCTCCGAGCTTTACGACCGGCGCAACGGCATCAGTATCGAATTTGTCGGAAGAGTATGCCGCATCTGCAAAGGCTCTCAGCTCTTCCTCCGAATAGTCCTCAAGGAAGAGCTTCATGATCTGAACGGCTCTCTCCCTGTAGCCCAGGCCGCAGAGCCTCCCGAGCTCCTCCGGACCGATCTTTGGAAGTCTCTCCGGAACGAACAGTCCGCCCTCTCTCGAAAGACCCATCGCTATAGCTCCGGCGGATTCTATCTCAACTTTTCTGTCTCGCGTGCTGTAGTATTTCATTTTATTTCACATTCCTTCCCAGAACGCTTCCTCTAAAAGATGCGTCTCAGGTTTTTTTGTATTGACGCCCTCCGGGGCGTAAATCTCCATAACGTCGAATCTGGGCTGCTTTTCGCAGCCTGAGTCCTGAAGCCACAGTGACGCCGCCGACATGACCCTTCTTCTCTTTTCGACGCCCACGAACTCACGCGCCGCGCCATGCTCTTCGTTCTTGCGCAGCTTGACCTCGCAGAACACGACAGTATCCCTGTTCTCGGCTATAACGTCCACCTCTCCGAAGCGGGTCGTATAGCCCATAGCGATTATTTTATATCCCTTTTTCTTATATAAGCTTGCGGCGATCTCCTCGCCCCAGCGTCCAAGCAGCTTTTTCTCGTTCATTCAGTGCATCTTCTTCAAAAAGGTTTTTCTGTGTATCTCGCTCGGTCCGAACTCTCTGAGCTTAGCGTAGTGCAGCGCCGTGGGATAGCCCTTATGCTTATCGAAAGCATACTCCGGGTACTTCCCGCTCAGCTCCAGCATCAGCCTGTCTCTCGTGACCTTTGCAATAACGGACGCGGCGGCCACCGACGCGCTTTTCCCGTCGCCGCCGACGACCGTTATATTCTCAAAGCTCAGTCCCGCTGAGCGGTTCCCGTCCACAATGCTTATATCCGGCGCAGTTTTGAGAGCCGAGACCGCCCTGTTCATGGCAAGATAGGTCGCATTCAGGATATTTACCTCGTCTATCTCCTCCGGACTTGCAAAGCCGACCGCCCATGATATTGCCTTTTCGCATATCACGGGATACAGCCGCTCTCTCTGCCTCTCGGTCAGCTTTTTTGAATCGTTGAGCCCATCAATCTCAAGCCCGAAGGGCAGAACGCAGGCGGCGGCGCACACGGGTCCCGCGAGCGGGCCGCGTCCT
>CACXBO010000148.1 GCA_902765975.1 Oscillospiraceae bacterium | reverse complement strand
ATATTGGCAATAAGAGTAAGGTTCCAGACAACGTCCAGCTTCTTGCCGCCCAGAGCACTGGAGCTGATACGCTGGATAACGGTCTCCTGCTTTCCGCGGAGCTCTGCGCTGTATGCCATAGCCGCACCGTTGTCCCCGATTTTCAAAGTGGAGTACCTGGCGATAGCGGGCGCCTCGTCAAAGACGATAGATACACGGACCGTATCACTATCGCAGTATTTGCGACTATCCAAACCCTCATTAAAATCTCTCTCGTTTGAAAGAAGCATCTTTGCATTTTCAACTTTTTCCCAAGAAATGCTCGGATTCTTCGCCGGGTTGCGTTCAATTGCAATTGCCGACCCAGCATATGTGCCGGCAAGAATAATTACAGCAAGCAAATATGAAACAAAACGCTTCAAAGTGCTCTTCATTTGAATTCCCCTTTCGGATAATAAACGGTGCTTATGTCAAGTTCAGCAGCATCCGGTAAAGCAGACAAAAAATCAGTTATATTTTACATCCTTCGGGCGAAAAAGACAACATGATTTCGCATGATTCTTTTCATTATATTCAAATAATTGCGTATAATAATCCAGAGAAACGCGCAAAAACCGAGGGCGCGAAAACGCGCCCTCGGCAGGTATTCATTTTTACCGATCAATCGGTAACGTAGGGCAGGAGCGCGATCTGACGCGCCTGCTTTATGGCTGTGGTCAGCTGACGCTGATGCATTGCGCAGGTTCCTGTGGCTCTGCGGGGCAGGATCTTGGAACGCTCGGAGAGATAGCGCTTGAGCTTCGCTGTATCCTTATAGTCGATGAACTGAGCCTTGTCGGCGCAGAACTGGCAAACCTTTCTGCGCTTGCGGTTCTGCTGAGGACGAGCCGGACGAACGGCTTCCTTCTCGTTGGTCACTTGTAAACCCTCCTTACTTATTTAGGTTATGTGAATTCGATAAATATCATTGGTCGTATCTTGCGATTCTTCATTCGCAGCAAAGTTTTTCAAGGAGAAATAACGAAGCGTCGGAAAATAGAAGCGCAAACGCTTAGAACGGGAGGTCTCCGTCGTCATCCGTCAGTTCCGCAAAATCGGAACCGGAGACGGGCGAAGAATATCCCTGATATCCGGCTGGCTCACGGTATCCGCCGGAGTGATTTCCGGAAGAATAGCCTCCGGACTGGTAGGAGTTCTGGGACTCTCTCTGATAGGAGCCGGAGCTGTCTCCGTCGCGCTTTGAGTCGCCGAAATACACGTTGTCGGCAACGATCTCATACGCTGTGCGGCGGTTATTCTCCTTATCGGTCCATTCTCTGGTCTGCAGGCGGCCGGAGACGACTGCCATACGGCCCTTGGTAAAGTATCTGGACACGAATTCGCCGGTCTGACGCCAAGCGACGACGTCTATGAAGTCCGCCTGACGCTCGCCTCCGTCGCGGCCCTGATAGTCCCTGTCCACCGCAAGGCGGAAGGAAGCCACTGCAACGCCGGACTGCGTGTGGCGAAGCTCCGGATCTCTTGTGAGTCTGCCCATTATCACAATGTGATTAAGCATTTCTCCTCCTTATTCGGCCGCAAGGGTGATGAGAGCGCGGACAACTCCGTCGGTGATCTTCATAACGCGGTCGAGCTCTGCGGGGAACTCGGGGCCGGAAGTGAACTTCACGAGAACGTAGTAGCCTTCGGGCTTATCGTTGATGGGATAGGCAAGCTTGCGCTTTCCCCACTCGTCACACTCAACGACAGCACCGTGCTCGCTAATGAGGCTCGTAAACTTCTCTACGAGGGCCTTGACGCCTTCCTCGTTTACATCCTGATCGATGATATAGAGTACCTCATACTTTTCGCTGGTTTTTGCCATTTTTTGCACCTCCTTCTGGACTGTTGGCTCATTCTGTAAAATGAGCAAGGAATTACCCGCATAAAAGCAGGCTAAATTATTATACCCGAAGAAATCCGTTTGTCAAGTGCTTTTTCGCTCTTTGCCGCTGATTAAGCAAAAAAGCTTCCCAAAGCCGCAGCTCTGGGAAGCTTTTTGCGTTTACTAGTCGATATCAGTCTATATACATCGTCATAACCATGGCAATGACCATATCCTCCGCCTCGTCGAGAGCCTCGTCAGAGAAGGCTCCGATAGTGAAGTTCACCATGGCGGCAGTGGTGCCGTCTTCGGATACAGTGAAGAAGAGAATGTTTTCCATATATCCCTCTTCATAGTCTCCTCCGGCGATGATCATCAGCCACTCCTGATCGCTTATCGTTACCGACGTGCCTTCGCCGCTGTAGTCCTCGACGTCCTCCGCTATGGTGTCTTCTATGATATCGAGGAAGTCCTGCATATCGTAATTGCTCAGCGAATCGTCCTCCGTCTCATACATATCGGTATAAATATATATTATGTAGTCCTCGGTTGTGTATGTCGCAGAAAGACCGGTCTCGGAATCGTTTACCTCCATATTTTCCCACATCTCGGAGGGCAGCTTGATCTCAAGACTGTGGTTGGTGGAAAGCGCGGCCGTTCCGTCCTCAAATTCGCCGCTGATATCCTCGGGATCCGGCTCGTCATCCTGCTGCCATCCTCCGCCGCCGTTCACTTTTTCAAGAGTTAGGTTCACGTCGCGCGAGACAGTGTCGACCATCTCAATCGGAATGGCGAGGTTAATATTCTGTCCGCCGTCGATATAGGCGCAGTTTATTCCTACGACCTGTCCGTATTTATCAAGGAGCGGTCCGCCGCTGTTGCCGTGGGAGATAGCGGCGGTGTGCTGGATGTAGTAATGCCTGTCGTATTCGCGGGACGCAGAAGAGACGACTCCGTCGGAGAATGTTCCGGTAAGACCGAGAGAGCTTCCGAGGGCGTAGACCGACTCGCCGGTAAGCAGCTTCGCCGTTCTTCTCGTAAGCGGCACATAGCCGCGGGCGTCTGTCTGGAGTATGGCGATGTCGAGGGATTCGTCGTAGCCTATTACCTTAATAATATCGTATTTCTTTCCGTTTGAGGTCGTGACATATCCCCAGTTTGTGCCGTCGATAACGTGGTAGTTCGTGATTATAGTACCGTTCTCATCGTCGAAGAAGCCCGTTCCTGTGTAATAATAGCTGTCGGAAACGAAAGCGGCGATATCCACTGTCGACGGCAGGCACTTCGCGTAGATCTCCTCCGGCTGAAGGGCTGTCGGGCTGGAGGGAGTAGGCTCGGGTTCAGGTTCCGGTTCCGGATCGGGCTTCGGAGTTACGGGCGTGGCTCCCGGATCGGGCTGAGCCGGAGTCGGGATATCGCTCTTTTCAATAGATGTAAGCAGGAATTTTTCCTCGTCCTCGTTTATATAATAGAGCTTTTTCTTCTGCTTTTCGACTTTGAAGTCGTCTCCCTTTTCAACCTCGTAGGTCCCGTCCTCTTCGTCGAACTCATAGTTCTTTTTCGTTATCTCGTTTCCGTCCGAGTCATACCACGTTATCTGGCGGGTCTGGACACGCAGATATCCGGCAGGCTCGCCGTCTTCATCCTCAAGCGCATAAAAGCCGGTCTCCAGAAGCTGCTCGACCTCCTTATCTTCCTTGCCCGGTACGGGGTCGGAGGCGCAGCCCGCAAGAATGGCAAGAACAAGTATGAGCGCTATGCAAATCAGTCTCCTTTTCATTTTTGAGCTCCTTTCATTTTCAGTCGGCGGTCTGTTCCGCCGGGTATTCTGACTTTCCTGTTATTTTTCTCTTTATGATCTTGCCCATGCGCTTCAGCGCGTACGGCGCGACGAGACCCATCATCTCCTCCGCCGTATGCATGTCGCTCGCGTGAGGCAGGTCGCGCGAAAGGTGTATTGCGTCGAACTGGCAGCGGGTGGTACAGAGTCCGCAGCCGATGCACTGATTTAGATCTACGATAGTAGCACCGCATTTAAGGCAGCGGGACGCCTCGGTTTTGACCTCCTCCTCAGTGAGCGGAAGCCTCAGATCCTCGAAGCTCTCCCTTGCCTTTCCCGCTCTT
>CACXBO010000147.1 GCA_902765975.1 Oscillospiraceae bacterium | reverse complement strand
TAATTGCTTTTTTTGAAGCCGGCGTTGTGCAGATTATACAATGAAGTGTGACAGAAAATGCAAAAGCTGAGAATACCTCTATGCCTCGCATAAGTTCCTTTCGATGCTGTCGCACATCATTAATAAACACACACAATTAATAAACACACACAGTTTTTTTGCTCAAATCAGCGGCAAACTGTTGATTTTTCCAATTCGTATGATATAATAATACAGTATATTGATTGCCGGCGGAACGCTACAACAAAATAAAGGATGATAATAGTGGAAGAAAAGATTTCACGGCTCCGGGAAATGATAGAAAACTCTGAAAACATCGTTTTCTTCGGGGGCGCAGGAGTGTCCACGGAGAGCGGGATCCCCGATTTCCGGAGCGTCGACGGCTTGTATAACCAGAAATACAAATACCCGCCGGAGGAGATCATTTCGAGAAGCTTTTTTGAAAGGAATCCCGAGGAGTTTTACAGATTCTACAGAGACAAGCTCATAGTCCGCGACGCGAAACCCAACGCCGCGCATCTCTATCTCGCAAAGCTGGAGGAGAGAGGCAAGCTGAAGGCTGTCATCACACAGAATATTGACGGGCTCCATCAGGCCGCAGGCTCGAAGAACGTCCTTGAGCTCCACGGCTCGCTCCTGCGGAACTATTGCTCAAAATGCGGCATGCGCTACTCCGCCGACTTCTGCCAGAGGGCTACAGGCGTTCCTCGCTGCGAGTGCGGCGGGATAGTGAGGCCGGATATCGTTCTTTATGAGGAGATGCTCGACGATAAGGTGCTGAGAAAGAGCGTTAACGCCATCGAGAGAGCGGATATGCTGATAGTGGGCGGCACGAGCCTTGTCGTTTATCCGGCTGCCGGACTTGTGAGATATTTCGGAGGGCGCTGGCTTGCAGTTATAAACCTCTCGCCCACGGGGCTCGACAATTCAGCCGACCTTGCGATAAAGGGCAGGATAGGCGAGGTGTTCTCGAAGCTTTGAGAACAGCGTGGACTTTTGAAACTATGCTATAGGAGGATACAGCTTATGAAGAGACTGACGGCGCTTCTTCTTGCCGCCGTGATAACGATATCTCTTTTTACCGGCTGCGGGAAAAAAGAGAACCCGGGAGCTGAGGAGAGACCGGAATTTACGTATACCTCCGCCTTTACCCAGCTGCAGAGCGAGGATCAAAGCATAAGGGGCTTTGCATACTCCGGAAGGAGGGTGTATTACCTGTCGTTTACGAGCGGCTATGAAGAGGTGCTTGACGAGGAAACGGGCGAGTACAGTTACCGAGAGAACAGTATATACCACGTGAACAGCATGGCGCTTGACGGAACGGACCTGAAGGTGATAGCTGAGTTTGCCCCTTCGCCGGTCGAGGATGGCTGGGACGGGAGAAACAACGTTCAGGCTTTTCTTGCTTCGACGGACGGAATGTGGATATGCGAGCAGGCATATATGAGCCGAGTAAATCTTCCGGAGGGAATGACACGGGAGGATGTCGGCGATAAGTACTGGGACTACTATGAGTCTAAGCAGAGCTACACTCTTTCAAAACTGGATTATGACGGGAATAAGATATTATCCTCTGATCTGACCAGGTTCCTGGGCGAAGAAGAGAATGCTTACGGCTTTTACGTCAACGATATGATAGCTGACGCTCTCGGTAATCTCTATCTGGTAGGAGGAGATACGATAATCTGCCTTGACAAGTCCGGCGACTTCAGGGCAATGATAACGGGCGAATCCTGGTTCAGCTCATCGGTAAGGATGAGCGACGGTTCGGTAGGCGTAACAAGCACCGAATGGGGCGACGGCGGCGAAACAATGATGGTGTCGAGAATCAATATTGCCGCAGGCAAGCTTGACGAGCCGGAGATGCTTCCGTCCATTTCATCAAACAGGCTATACATGGGCAACGACGAGTACGACTATTTCTATACGAACGGGCTCAACTTTATGGGGCTCAAAATGGACAGCGGAGAGTCGGAGCTTCTGTTCAACTTCACAAACTGCGACGTTGACGCGGACTACCTTGAAAACCTCATAGTCACCGATGAGGGCAGCGTTCTTGCATTCTCAACGCAGTACGACGACCAGGGCGAGACCACCGGAATGTACAGGATCTACAAGGTCAGAACGGAGAGCCTGCCGGAGAAGACGTATCTTTCCTATGCTTGCCTCGGACTCGACAGCAATGTGCGCCGCGAAATAATTAAGTTTAACAGAACGAGCCAGAAGTACCGCATTGAGGTCATAGACTACTCGCAGTTCGACGACGACAATGGCAAGGGCTCGAGCGAGGGAGCACTGAAGAAGCTTACAACTGAGCTTTTGTCTGGTAAGATACCGGATTTATTCTCCTGCACGGATATGCCGATGCGCCAGCTCAGCGCGAAGGGATATCTTGAGGATCTCTGGCCGTACATAGAATCCACTTACGGAAGACAGGGCGTAGTCGAGCCCTTCTTCAACGCCCTGTCGACTGAAGGAAAGCTGTATCAGATATCGCCGTCCTTCACTGTGCGTACGGTAGCAGGTCAGACGGACGTAGTCGGAGACCATATGGGCTGGAATATGAAGGAGCTAATGCGCGCATACAAAACGCTGTGGCCGGAGGCAACGGTATTCAGCGTTGAATACACGAAGAGCGACGCTCTGCACGATGTTTGCGCTATAATGCTCGACGGCTTCGTAAACTGGTCTAACGGTCAGGTGAGCTTCAACAGCCCGAATTTCGTCGGAATACTGGAATTTGCGAATATGTTCCCCGCGACCTTCGACGCGGAAAAATACTACAGGGAAGAGCAGGGAGACCCGTTCCCCGGCTCAAGCGCGATACTTGAGGGCTACCAGCTTCTTGAGGTATTGGATATAGGCGACTTTATCGAATGGCGCCGTAACGAGATGAGCATGGGCGGGGATATGACCTTTGTCGGCTATCCCGTTGAGAGCGGAGTCGGAAGCGCGTTTTCAACCAATATGGGAATTGCCATGAGCGCGACCTGCGCCGATAAGGCGGGCGCGTGGGAGTTTATGAGCCGTTTCCTGTCTGAGTCTTACCAGTCCAGGGCCATGTACGGGTTTCCGTCCAACAAGGCGGCGTTCGACAGAAAGCTTCTTGAGGCAAGGACTCCGGTTTACAGGCGCGACGAGCGCGGCGCATATATCCTGGATGAGAACGGCGAGAAGATCGAGGAGCCGAAGGGATGGGGCGGCTTCGGGGAAGTTTATTACGACGCCAAGATCGCGGTTTCGGATAGCGTTGGCTTAGGCGGCGGACAGATTTACCACCTTACCGACGAGCAGGTCGAAAAGATTACCTCGCTCATAAATGAGACGACGAGGATATACGGCTTTGACGACGCTATATATGAGATTATTGTCGACAGAGCAAGCGCATATTTTTCCGGGCAGCAGAGCGCACAGGACGCGGCAAAGGCGATAAACTCCAGAGCGTTCCTATACGTTAACGAGCAGAGATAAGAGAGGAAGTGAGTGAGATTTCAAATCCTTTTAAGAAATGGCGGGAAGCCCGCGCTGAAAAGCGGAGGGTGAGAGAGCGGATACGCGAGGTGAGCGCAGAGCTTTCGCCTGAGCAGCGGCGTGCGATAAAGAGAACGAGGACGCGCGAATTCCTCACAAGCATAGGCTTCCTCGGACCGAGCTTTATGGGAGTTATGCTTTTCTTCGTGCTCCCGTTCGGAGTGGTCATCTACTACAGCTTCACGAAAAGCAATCTCGATCCGTCGTTCGCCGGCTTTGATAACTATAAAAACCTTTTGCAGAACCCGGGCTTTCTGCTCGCGGCAAAGAATACGGGAACTCTTTCGCTTCTCGTTGTTCCGCTCTCGGTTATCCTCTCTCTGACTCTGGCGCTTCTGCTTGAGGCGAGGATACCGGGAAAAAGCAAATTCAGGACGTTTTTCCTGAGCCCGATGATGGTGCCTGTCGCATCGGTAGTTCTGATCTGGCAGGTGGTGTTCTCAAATAACGGAGTGCTGAACGACTTTACGGCGCTTTTCGGGGCGGACAAGATCGACTGGCTGAACTCAGATTACGCGCAGTGGGTTGTAATAGTCCTCTTCCTCTGGAAGAACCTCGGATACAATATGATCCTATTTATGTCCGCGCTTGCGAACGTGCCCGGAGAGCTTCTTGAGGTCGCGGACGTCGAGGGCGCGTCCCCGCTTTATAAATTCTTCGGTATAAAGCTCAGATACCTGTCGCCGACCATACTCTTCGTCGCTATACTGAGCCTTATTAACAGCTTCAAGGTGTTCCGCGAGGTCTACCTTCTGGCCGGAAGCTACCCTTATGAAAAGCTGTACACTCTGCAGCACTTTATGAACAATATGTTCAACGCTCTGAACTACCAGAAGCTCTCGGCTGCCGCCGTGCTGATGGCGATAGCGATGGTGATCATCATCGCCGTCCTGTTCATAGTGGAGAACTGGTTCGGAAAGGACGTGGAGGGATGAAGAAAAAGAATATTGCGGGAAGGACTGCCGTATTCATCGCCTGCCTTATCTTTGCCGTCGCTTTTCTCACTCCGACTATTCTTACGATTACGAACTCGTTTATGACCGAGAGCGAGATAGAGGCGAACTACGGCGCAGTTTTCGGCACGGCGAGGGCAGGTCACAGCTACGTTTCCGAGAAGGTCAACCTGAAATTCATCCCCGAAAAGGTGACTGTTTCTCAGTATGTAACGGCTCTTATAAAGAGTCCCGATTTTCTTTTCAAGTTCTGGAACAGCGCCCTTCTTACTATTCCCGTTGTCCTCTTCCAGCTTGCGGTTGCGTCCATAGCGGCCTACGGCTTTACGCGTTGGAGGGGCAAGGCGAGAGCGGCGATCTTCTTTTCATACGTTATACTGATGTTGATGCCGTATCAGGTCACTCTTGTTCCGAACTATCTTGTAAGCGACGCGCTCGGGCTAGTAGGTACCCGATGGTCGATAATACTGCCGGGAGCCTTCGCGCCGTTTTCCGTTTTCCTGCTAACGAAATTTATGCGCAGGATACCGAAGAGCCTCATTGAGGCGGCAAAGCTTGACGGAGCGAGCGAATGGAGGGTTTTCACAAGGGTATGTCTGCCGCAGTGCAGAGCCGCTCTGTTCTCCATCGCGATACTCGTTTTCATCGATTACTGGAATATGGTCGAGCAGGCGCTTATCCTTCTGCCTGACCCCGACCAGCAGCCGCTGAGCGTTTTCCTCTCCCAGATAAACGCGGGAGAAGTCGGACTCGCCTTCGCAGTTGCAACGTTTTATATGATACCGACGCTCCTCCTCTTCCTCGGCGGCGAGGATTACCTTGTGGAGGGAATAGCGCATCAGGGCTCCGTTAAGGGATGACCGTAAAAGAAAAGGAAAGGAAGACGTCTCAATGAATGAAGAAAACAAGACGAAGAAAAGAGGATGGGTACAGACGGCTGTTATCATTTTCCTATCGATAATGCTGGTGCTTACATTCTTCTCAAATACGATTATGAACGCGAATCTCCCTGAGGTTGCTGTGCAGTATGTCGATTCCGGCACGATAAGCGCGCAGATAAGAGGTCAGGCTACGATAAAGGCGACTGAGAGCTTTGAGGTCGTCATGCAGGACACGAGAAAGGTCAGAACGGTCTATGCCAAGGTCGGCCAGCAGGTCGAGACGGGCGATTTGCTCTTCCTTCTCGCCGCAGGCGACTCACAGGAGATAGAGACGGCAAAGCAGGAGCTTGAGGCCGCGGAAACCGAGCTTCAGAATCTCAAGGATTCGCTTGAGAATTCGAGGAGAAGCTACCAGCGTTCTCTTCTCGAGGCTGCCTCAGCTGCAGACTACACCAAGGAAAACCGAAATATCCAGAAGCTGAGGGAAGAAATAAGCGAGAAAACAAAGGAGCGCGACGAACTCGACTTCTCAGATACCGCGCTTAAGACGGCGAGAGACGCTCTGGAGGAGGCTGAAAAGGCTTACGAGGCTGAGCAGAAGAAATACGACGAGGCTCAGGACGCGCTCTTGAAGGCAAAGAACGAGGCAAAGAAGGCAAAGGAGAGATTCGATACAGCCGAAGAGCCTTATAACGAGGCGAAGTCAAAGGTTGAAGCGATCGAGGCTGAGAGAGCTAAGATATCGAGCGGCGACGCCAGCTATGCCTCCGTTCAGGCGGCAAGGGACGCCTATGACGCAGCAAAGGCTGAGACGCAGAAGGCAAAGGACGGTGTTGAAGCCGCGAAGACTGCCCTTGAGACCGCGCATATCCTCTACGACGCAGGCAACGCGAGAGTTACCGCAAAGGCTGAGGAGATGATAATAGCCGATTACGAGGCGGAGAAGGGCGCAGGCTCGTTCGACACCGATTTCCCCGCTCCGGAGCATAAAACCTCATATTTCAACATGAAGTACCCGACCTATATCCCGGCCGCCGCGGAGAAGCTGAAGGATACCGATACCGAGGCTTACGACGCATATAAGGCTATCCTTGCCGCAGAGCAGGCTATTTTAGACGCTGAAAACGAGGTCAAGCAGGCGGAGCTGAGGGAGCAGAGCGCTTACGTAACCTACGACGACGCATACGACGTCTACGCAAAATCAAATGCCGACAGCTCGGAGTACTCAAGGCTCAGCCGTGAGCTTAACGAGGCAAAGAAGGCCCTCGAGCCGCTTGAAACGGCGTATAAGGAAGCGCAGAAGGAAAAGAACGCCAAAGATAAGGCGGTCGAGCACGCGCAGGAGGACGTCGATTATATCCAGAACGGCACTCTCGCGGCTGCAAGCTCGAAGAAGGAGAAGGCGCAGACCGCATACGACGCCGCTAAGACGGCTGCCGACGGAGTTCAGACAAAGTACGACACCTTGACGGGTGAAATCGAGAACCTCCAGACACAGCTTGAGGACGCCTTGTTCCAGCTCTCGGAGCAGAAGAAATCAGACCAGCTCTCGAAGAAGCTGAAGGATCTCGACCTGCAGGCGATGCGCAGCGGCATTGACAAGGCGGAGCGTGCCGTTGAGAAGCAGGAGGGCAAGGTGGCGGACGCTCAGGAGAAGCTCGACGCTCTCGCGATAGGAGCTGAGGAGAACGGCCTTGAGGTCAGGTCGGACGTCAACGGCGTAGTAAAAACCGTCAGCGCGTCCGCGGGGACTACACCGCAGAAGGGCGAGATTATCGCTACGATAGAGGTGCCGGACAGAGGCTACTCAGCAGAGATGTCCGTAACGACCGAGCAGGCCGATAGAGTTACAGTAGGCGATAATGCAAAGGTTTCCATGGGATGGTGGGGCGGAAGCGATATCCAGGCTAAGCTCGTTTCCATGCGCGCCGACCCGCAGAGCCCGAGAGATAAGAGAATCCTTGTTTTCGAGGTGACCGGTTCCGATGTGGAGAGCGGAGCGAATATAAACATAGCGATAGGAGAGCGCAGCCGCAACTACGATACGATAATCCCGAAGAGCGCGCTTCGCTCAGATACGAACGGTGATTTCGTTCTCAGAATTATCACAAAGCAGACCCCGCTTTCAACGAGATACATAGCAGAGCGTGTCGCCATTACCAAGGTCGCGGAGGATGATACGATGGTAGCCGTTACGAGCGACCTCTCGTATAACGACTGCCTTATAACCACGACCTCTGCGCCGATAAGCTCCGGCATGCAGGTCAGATTGGCGGACGAGACATGAAGCTTTTGAAGAACAGAAAGGTTCTCATACTGCTTATCGCTTTCGTTCTTTCACTTATTCTGATTGCAGTTGACGCAGTTATATACTCCGGCCTTTCGGACATGGTAAAAACTCAAGGCGCTGCGGAGAAGTTCAGGGGGACGAGCAAACTCGCGTTCGGTCAGGTCACCGCCTTCTACAAGGCGGGCGTTACGGGGTCTGAGGACGATATCTACTCCTTCAGAGCGGCGCTCGATACGGAGTACGTTAACGCATCCCTGGAGACTCCGAAAAACGGAAGCCTTTATAAGGACGCTTACAGCATGACGTCCACGGTAGACGCAAAAGGACTGCGAGGCACGGCAAATCTTGAAGCTGTCGGCATTGGAGGAGACTGGTTTTTCTTCCATCCGCTGAAGCTGCGCTCGGGAAGCTATCTGAACGGGACGGACCTGATGAAGGACGTTGTCATTCTCGACGAGGCGGCGGCTTGGAGGCTCTTCGGCGGCTATGAACTAACCGGAATGACGATGGAGATAGGAGAAAAGCGGTTTACGATCGCCGGAGTCGTCGAGCGTGAGAAGGACGAAGCATCATTGGCGGCGTACAGCGGCGAGCCCGGAATATTCATGCACTACTCCGCGCTCAGCGAAATGCTCGGCGGCGGCGAAGAGTCGGACTTTTCACAGAGCGGATGGATAACGGAATATGAGGTGGTCGGAGCAGACCCGATTAAAGGCTTCTTGAAGAACGTCGTTGAGAATAATTTCCCGTCTGCAGTCGTTGTTAACAATACTGACCGTTTTGCGCCGGGGAATATTCTTAAGCTGGCTAAAAACAGCGGAACGAGATCTATGATAAAAGAGGCGGTCGCCTTTCCGTATTGGGAAAACGCGGCAAGATACGTTGAGGATAAGCTTTTCGTTCTTATCTCATTTTTGCTGCTTGTATCGTTTTTCCCCATTGCTTGCGTTGTGATAACGGCGGTAAAGCTTATTTCAAAGGGGCTCAAAACGCTGAAAGAGAAGATACCTGAATACAGGGAGCGCGCTCTCGAGAGAAGGTATGAAAGAAAGGCGGGAAGGTAAATTGGCAGAAGTTGAATTGAAGCACGTTTGGAAAATATACGAAAGCGGATTTGAGGCCGTCAAGGACTTTAATCTCCATATAAAGGATAAGGAATTCGTGGTCTTCGTCGGACCCTCAGGCTGCGGAAAGAGCACGACGCTGCGAATGGTAGCGGGACTTGAGGCGATATCCGGCGGCGAGCTGTATATAGACGGTCAGCTTATGAACCACGTCCTGCCGAAAAACAGGGACATTTCCATGGTCTTCCAGAACTACGCGCTATACCCGCATATGACGGTTTTCGATAATATCGCATTTCCGCTCAAAATGCGCAAGATGCCTATGAGCGAAATAAAGAAGAGAGTTGAGGAGGCTGCGGCAATTCTTGAGATAAGCGACCTTCTGAAGCGCAAGCCCAAGGCTCTCTCAGGAGGACAGCGTCAGCGCGTCGCAATAGGCAGATCGATAGTCAGAGAGCCGAAGGTGTTCCTTATGGACGAGCCTCTCTCAAACCTCGACGCGAAGCTCAGAAACCAGATGCGCACGGAGCTTATCAAGCTGCGCCGCAAGCTGAACACGACTTTTATCTACGTAACTCACGATCAGACCGAGGCTATGACCCTCGGAGACCGGATAGTAATAATGAACAGGGGCGTTATCCAGCAGGTCGGAACGCCGAAGGAGCTCTGGGGCAAGCCGTCGAATATGTTCGTCGCCGGCTTTATCGGAATGCCTCAGATGAACTTCATAGACGGCGAGCTTATGGAGAGCGAGAACGGCTACCGTCTCTTCACGGCGGGCGCAGAGCTTGAGCTCACCGAAACGCATCAAACCCTGCTGAAGGGCAGACAGGTCAAGGGCGGCAAGGTAAAGATAGGCATAAGACCTGAACATCTGCACTTGTCCGAAAACGGCATACCCGCCTCAGCCGACGTCTCCGAGCTGAATGGAGGCACGCTCAACCTCCACGCAAACGTCGGAGGCGCAGACGTAACTGCCGTCATACAGCTTACCGACGACGATATACACGCACCGCAGGTCGGAACTCCCATCCACCTCAGTCCGGAGCCTCAGAGAATACACGTCTTCGACCCGGAGACAGAGGAAAATCTTCTCTACGGAAGCTACGTAAATGAATAATAAACCGGCGCCCCGTACACATAAGCTTGTACGGGGTGATCTTTTTGCGCGCTATATCCGCTCTGTCCGGCATGCTCTGGAGTTTTCCCATGCCGCTTCTTATCGCCTTTACCGGCCTTTGGCTCGGTATAAGAGGCGGGACGTTTAGTGAACTGAGACCGTCTGTTATTAAAAAAAACGGGCTGAGAAGACTGGATAAAAACGGGTTTTCCGCCTTATGCACCGCTCTTGCGGGCACTGTTGGAACAGGAAATATAGTCGGCGTCGCTGTCGCTCTGTACTTCGGAGGGCCTGGTGCGCTTCTTTGGATGTGGGTATCTGCCGTCACGGGCATGGCGGTAAAATATTCCGAGGCGTATCTCGCCTCAAAATACCGGGGCGGTCCGATGTTCTATATTAGCAGAGGACTGGGAAGCGGGTTTTCGCACCTCGCGGGAGTTTTCGCCGCAGCTGCCGCAGTCGCATCCCTCGCGGTCGGAAACGCGGCGCAGGTCGGAGCAATAGCAGAAACGGCGGCAGATCTTTTCGGAGACTCTGCGGGTATCCGCGCCATATGCGGCCTTGCCGTCGCAGTTTTTCTGATCATCTCTATGAAGACCGAAACAAGGGGAAAAACGCTGAATTATCTCGTGCCCTTTATGGCTGCTTTTTATCTGTTCGGCTGCGCTGCCGTGATAGCAAAAAACAGCGCTGCTCTGCCCGCGGCTTTCGCCGATATACTGAAGGGCTCGCTCAGACCGGAGGCGATTGCCTGGGGCTTTCGCAGGGGTATAGCTTCGAATGAGGCGGGAGTCGGCTCCTCGCCTATAGCTCACGCGGAGAACAGAGGAGCCTCTCCGAGGCAGGAGGGAGCTCTCGGCGTCGTGGAGACGGCAGTCGACACCCTCGTAATATCGACCTTTACCGGACTGATGCTCTTATCCTGCGGCACTGCCGAAAATCCGGCGCTGTGGCCGTCACGCGCTCTCTCGTCAGTCTTCGGAGGATCGGCCCGGATTTTCACTGCGGTGTCACTTACGCTCTTTGCCTTTTCAAGCGTGCTGAGCTGGTCGTTTTATGGCGAGAAGGCGTTTGAGTACCTTTTCGGTTCGAGGCGGATCAAACTGTACAGGATAGCATTCGTCGCAGCAGCCGGACTGTCCGCTTTTTTGAGCCTTGAGTCCGCTGTGGCGGTGTCGGACCTCATGTGCGCTCTGATGGCGCTTCCGAATATTGCCGCTCTTATTCTGCTTGCGCCCTCGATATGCGCCGAGCTTCACGCATACCGCCTGCGCGGTCAAGAAACACCTTGACAACCTTTACATTAAGAGGTAAAATTACTAATATGGTATTTATGGGGATTTATGCTCTGCACCACCGGTAGTCCCTTTTTGATACTTTAATACAACGGAAATGGAGGTGTGTATACTCAGATGTGGCCATGGATGTTTATTGGACTTGGGATCGGCGCTGTTCTTGCCGCCCTGACGTTTTTCCTCGGAATCGGTTACCGCAAGAAGGTCGCCGAGCGTGAGATCGGTTCAGCCGAGGAGGAAGCCAAAAGAATAATGAACGACGCTCTGAAATCCGCTGAATCGAAAAAGCGCGAGGCGTTGTTGGAGGCAAAAGAGGAAATACACAAGAATCGCTCCGAATACGAGCGAGAGGTAAAGGAAAGGAGAGCCGAGCTCTCCAAGCAGGAGCGCCGCCTTCAGCAGAAGGAAGAGAACCTCGACAAGAAGACCGACGCCCTTGAAAAGAAGAACGACCAGATAGCGAAGAAGCTTCAGGACATCGAAACGCAGAAGGAGGAGGTAAGTCTTCTCAAAAAGAGCCAGATGGAGGTGCTCGAGCGCATCTCGGGCTATACGGTAGAGGAGGCGAAGGCATACCTGATCGCCAATGTGGAGGCCGAGTGCACTCACGAGGCGGCCGTCAAGATCAAGGAGATAGAGGCGCGCCTCAGAGACGAAGCCGATGAGAAGGCGAAGGAGATCGTAACTCTTGCGATCCAGCGCTGCTCGGCAGACCTCGTTGCGGAGGCGACGGTATCCGTCGTCGCCCTCCCGAACGATGAGATGAAGGGCCGCATAATCGGCCGCGAGGGCAGGAACATCCGCTCAATCGAGCAGATGACCGGCGTCGATCTGATAATCGACGACACGCCGGAGGCGATAACGGTCTCCTGCTTCGACCCGGTAAGGCGCGAGGTCGCAAGGCTCGCCCTTGAAAAGCTCATAATCGACGGGCGTATTCATCCGGCGAGGATCGAGGATATGGTCCGCAAGGCCCAGAGCGAGGTCGACGCGACTATAAAGGCGGAAGGTGAGAGAGCCGTATTCGAGACAGGAGTCCGCGGACTCCATCCGGAGATTGTAAAGCTTATCGGCAGAATGAAGTACCGCACGAGCTACGGTCAGAACGTTTTGAACCACTCGAAGGAGGTCGCGTTCATCGCCGGCCTGATTGCGAGCGAGCTCGGGGTAGACGTTCAGCTTGCAAAGCGCGCAGGACTTCTCCACGATCTCGGCAAGGCGGTGGATCATGAAATGGAAGGCAGCCACGTCCAGCTCGGAGTGGAGCTTGCGAGGAGATACAAGGAATCCGAAGAGGTCGTACATGCTATTGAGTCGCACCACGGCGACGTTGAGCCTCACAGCATAATCGCAGTTATAGTCCAGGCTGCGGACACGATTTCCGCGGCCCGTCCCGGAGCAAGACGCGAGAATATCGAGAATTATATCAAGCGCCTTGAGAAGCTCGAAGAGGTCACCAAGAGCTTTGCCGGAGTTGACAGCTGCTACGCTATACAGGCGGGCAGAGAGGTCCGCATAATGGTCAAGCCCGAGGAGGTCAGCGAGGACGAGATGGTCATACTCGCCCGTCAGATCGCAAACAAGATCGAGGCGGAGCTTGAGTATCCAGGTCAGATCAAGGTCAATCTCTTCCGCGAGACAAAGGCGGTTGAATACGCAAAATAATCGAATAATAATTCATACCGCTCCCGAATATCATTATCGGGAGCGGTTTTTTGTCGCTTTATGCAAAAAATGGCTGTTTACATGGAGCCGGGTTTCTGATAAAATACGAGATGTGAAGGTATGCTTAATAATATACGGTCTTTACATAACCAGGGAGGGGGAAATGCCAGTGAAGGACAGTTTCCGCGGCGGCGTGCATCCGAAGGGCCTGAAGGATCCTCAGAGCAAAAGACCGCTGCGAGTTTACGAAGCGGTCGGGGATATAGTCCTGCCGCTCAGCCAGCACATCGGCAAGCCGGCGAAGCCGATAGTCAAAAAGGGCGACCCGGTACTGACAGGTCAGCTTATCGCGGAGGCTGACGGTTTTATTTCCGCGAACGTCATATCATCCTGCTCCGGCAAGGTAAAGGCGATAGAAAAGCGAAGAACGATCGCCGGCACTATGCAGGAGTGCATCGTAATTGAAAACGACGGACAGTTCACCGAGACGGGCAGCTTTGGCAAGAGGGAGGACTACTCCGGTTTTTCCCGCGATGAGATAATCGCAAGGGTAAAGGCGGCGGGGATAGTCGGACTCGGAGGGGCGGGATTTCCCACTCATGTTAAGCTCGCGCCGAAGGAACCGGACAAGATCAAGTACGTTATCGCAAACGGAGCGGAGTGCGAGCCCTGCCTCACCGGAAACGACAGGCTGATGCGCGAGAGACCTGAGGAGATAGTCGAGGGTCTGAGGATAATACTCAGCCTTTTCCCGAACGCAGAGGGAGTTATAGCCGTTGAGAAGAACAAGCCAGAGGCTATTGAGGCGATGAGAAAGGCGTCTGAGGGCGAGGAGAGAATAAGAGTGCTCCCTCTCAAAACGAAATATCCTCAGGGCGGCGAACGAAGCCTGATCAGCGTTATCGCGGGGGTCGACTTCCCGATAACCGCTCTTCCGGCCGACGTCGGCTGCATTGTCGACAACGTGGGCACTATCTACGCCGTTCAGCGCGCAGTGGCGTTTAATGAGCCGCTGTTCAGATGCGTTCTTACCGTAAGCGGCGACGCGGTGAAGGAGCCCGCAAATCTCATTGTTAGGAACGGAACGAGCATTTCTGAGCTTTTGGAGGCCTGCGGCGGCGTTAATGACGGGAAAACTCTGAAGAAAGTCCTCGCCGGCGGTCCGATGATGGGCTTTGCTTTCGCTTCTCTCGACGTGCCCGCGGTCAAGACGACGAACGGCGTGACGGTATTTGCCGAGGACGCCTGCGAAAAGGCGGAGAAGCAGGAGACGGCATGCCTGCACTGCGGTCGCTGCACCACCGTCTGCCCGCAGGGACTTCTGCCTCAGCTTATGGCGGACGCCGTCTATATAGGCGATCTTGAGAGATACGAGAAAAAGCTATACGGCCTTGAGTGCATAGCCTGCGGCTCATGCACCTACGTCTGCCCTGCAAAGCGTCCGCTTACGCAGACCTTTAAGGAGAAGAAGGCTGAGATCATGGCGCTCAAGCGCCTTGCGGCGGGAGGTAAGAAATGAACACAACGCTTAATATTTCTCCCGCGCCTCACGCAAGAGACAGGTGGACGACGAGATTTATAATGGGCGTCGTCGCTCTCGCCCTACTTCCGACTGCGGTCATCGGCGTTTTAGCATACGGACTGAGAGCTTTCTGGGTGATCCTCGCCTCCGTAGGAACGGCAGTTCTGACCGAGTTCATTTTCGATAAGATTGCGCATAAGCCCGACACCTGGCTCGACGGAAGCGCGGTAGTTACGGGACTTATGCTTGCGCTAACCCTGTCTCCGAGCGTTCCGCTCTACATACCCGTGATAGGAAGCGTATTCGCCATTTTCATAGTCAAATGCTGCTTTGGCGGACTCGGCAAAAACTTTGTAAACCCGGCGCTTGCCGCCAGATGCTTCCTGCTTATCTCCTTCGGAAAGACGATGACTATGTTCACGGTCGACGGAGTGACGGCGGCAACGCCTATCGGCGACCTTATGGCGGGAAGAGCAGTCAATATCACAGAGATGTTTCTCGGAACGGCCAACGGAGTCATCGGAAGCTCGGCTATCGCGCTTCTCGCAGGCGGTCTCGTCCTCTGGGCTATGGACATCATCCACGGTGAGATATGTTTCTCCGTTATCGGCGGCTTCACGCTGCTTATCGGGCTCTTCGGCGGGCAGGGCTTTGACCCGCGGTTCCTTGCAGCGAATCTCTGCGGCGGCGGAGTAATAATGGGCGCCTTCTTTATGGCGACGGATTACGTTACCAGCCCTGTGAGCCGGCTCGGACAGCTTATCTACGGACTTACGATCGGAGTCCTCGGCGCTCTGTTCCGCATTTTCGGCTCGTCTGCCGATTCCTTCAGCTATTCGATAATAATCGGAAACCTTCTCGTCCCGCTCATAGACACGTATATCATTCCCAAGCCCTTTGCCTACAGAAAGGGCGCGCAGAACAGGGAGAGAAGAAAATTCCGAATTCCCAAGCCAGTTGTTGCTATCGGAATCATAACCCTTTTGGCGGGAGCCGCGCTCAGCGGAGTCTTCACGCTTACTAAGGACACGATAGAGGAGCAGAAGCTCGCGGCGAATACCGAATCGTACAAGGCGGTATGCCCGGACGCGGTGAGCTTCGAGCCGAGCGAGGCTGCGAAGAGCTTCATCGAGGAGCTTGACGGCGGAGTTTACGGCTCAGGCTTCGGCAAGGTCTATATAAACGGCGCCGTTGTCGGAAGGGGAGCCGACGGATCTGTCGTCGGTTACGTTATAAGCGTCACCACAGCCGAGGGCAACGACGGGAACATCACCCTCTCTGTGGGAATCAGCGCGGACGGAGTTGTTAACGGCATTGCCTTTACCGAGCTGAACGAGACGCCGGGTATGGGAATGCGCTGCGGCGAGCCGGAGTTTATGTCCCAGTTCGAGGGTAAGGAAGTTTCAAAATTCACCCTCGTTAAATCCGGCGCCGCGTCTGACGGAGAGATAGACGCGATCACGGGCGCAACCGTAACCTCCAAGGCGGTCGTAAACGCAGTAAATGCCGGCGTCGACTTCTACGCTAACGTGCTGAAGGGAGGAAACTGAGATGAACAAATACTTTGAACGCCTCTACAACGGCGTAATAAAGGAAAATCCCACTCTCGTCCTGATGCTCGGAATGTGCCCGACCCTCGCCGTTTCTACGAGGGCGATGAACGGAATAGGTATGGGTCTCTCAACTACTGCCGTTCTCATCCTGTCAAACTTCGTTATTTCCGCGCTCAGAAAGCTGATACCAGACCAGGTTAGGCTTCCGTCCTACATCGTTATCGTGGCGTCGCTCGTTACCGTGACTGAGCTGCTGATACAGGCGTATATACCCTCCCTTTACGAGGCGCTGGGCATCTACATCCCGCTCATCGTCGTAAACTGCATCATCCTCGGCAGAGCCGAGGCATACGCCAACAAGAACACTCCGGGTCTCGCCGTCATGGACGGACTCGGAATGGGTCTCGGCTTCACAGTCGCTCTGACTCTCGCGGGAGCCGTCAGAGAGCTCCTCGGCAACGGCAGCGTTTTCGGAATCAACGTGCTGCCCGAGGGCGTTGAGCCCATCGGTATTTTTGTTCAGCCTCCGGGAGCATTTCTCGTTATCGCTCTGTTCATCGCGATAATGAACGCAATAGGCATTAAGACACGGCAGCGCAAGCTGGTAGAGGAGGGCTGCGGCGGCGAATGCGCAACCTGCTCCGCGCCCTGCGGCGAAACCGAGGAGGTGGATAAGAAATGACGAGCCTCATACTCATCATAGTCGGCAGCGCCCTTATCCACAATGTGGTGCTTAATCAGTTCCTCGGAATCTGCTCCTTCCTCGGCGTATCGAAGCAGATGAAGGCGTCTGCAAGCCTCGGAGCTGCGGTCATATTCGTAATTACCATAGCCTCCGCGGTAGCGAGCATACTCTATGATAACGTGCTCAAGCCACTCGGCCTCGACTATATGAAGACGATAATCTTCATCCTCGTTATCGCCGCCCTTGTTCAGATCGTCGAGATGTTCCTGAAAAAGAAGTCGCCCGCGATCTACAAGGCGCTCGGTATCTATCTGCCGCTTATCACCACGAACTGCGCCGTTCTCGGCGTTGCGCTGACGAACGTGCAGAACGGATACAACTTCATTGAATGCGTACTCTCCGGTTTCGGGACTGCTCTCGGCTATACGATCGCTATCGTGCTGCTTGCGAGCATCCGTTCCCGTATCAAGGAGGAGGACATACCCGCGCCTCTGCGCGGAGCGCCCATCGTCCTTATCGCCGCCGCCCTTATGAGCATAGCCTTTATGGGCTTTGCCGGGCTCAGCTTCTGAGAGGAGGGCGGATATGTCAATAATCTTAATTACAACTCTCGTAATAACGCTGATAGGACTTCTCGTTGGAGCAGGTCTCGTTTTCACGGATAATAAATTCAAGGTCGAGACCGATGCTCGAGAGGCGGCGGTGAGAGAATGCCTGCCGGGCAATAACTGCGGCGCGTGCGGCTTTGCCGGCTGCGACGCAATGGCTGCCGCCATAGTGAATGGCGAAGCCCCGGTGAACGGCTGCCCGGTAGGCGGCGGACCGGTCGCCGCGAAGATTGGCGAGGTCATGGGCGTGACCGCCGAAGCCTCGGAGCGAAGGGTAGCCTTCGTCCGCTGCAAGGGAAGCTGCGAGGTGACGCATAACCAGGGCAACTATATCGGCATAAGAGACTGCCGCAGCGCCGTACTCAGCGGCATAAGCGTCACAGACTGCGACTACGGCTGCCTTGGCTTCGGAACATGTTCGTCGGTATGTCCCGCCGGTGCGATCAAGGTCAAAGGCGGCGTCGCCTCCGTCGACAGAAGAAAGTGCATAGGCTGCGGGCTCTGCGCAAAGGCGTGTCCTCGCGGTCTCATCGAGCTCGTGCCTGAATCGAAGAGAGTTTCCGTTCAGTGCTCTAACAGGGACAAGGGTCCGACCGTCAGAAAGGTCTGTTCTGCCGGCTGCATTGGCTGCGCCTTATGCGTTAAGCAATGTGAATCGGGAGCTGTCGCAGTTGAAAACAATCTTGCGCATATAGACTATGAAAAATGCGTACAGTGCGGAAAATGCGCCGAGAAATGCCCGGCAAAGGTGATCACTCCGCCGAGGAATGCAGAAAGGTGAGGTTGAGAGATGGAAAAAAGACATATCGGTCTCAAGATCGCTTTAGCCGCCGCTCTCGTAATCGCTGCCGTCATTCTTTTAGGCGGCTTCATAGGCGGCGACCTTATGTATCACCTTGAAAACCGCGACAGGATAGGACCGCTTACCCGCGACGACATAACTTATCTGAGCGTCGCCGCACCGACCGCAACGAGCGGCGACGGAACGGTTAACGCCTCCGACTGGGCTGCGCTCTACCCGGAGATAGTCGCCACGATGGGCGACAACTCTAAAAACAGCTACGTTACCTCGTACCTCGAAGCGGATCCGTATCTTGTAAATATTTACGAGGGCTACGGTTTCGCCAAGGACTACGGCAGCGCGAGGGGTCACGAGTACACATTGGAGGACGTCGCTGCAACCGCCCGTCCGCATCCTAACGCCAACTGCCTTACCTGCAAGACTCCGAACTTCGCAAAGCTCGTCAACGATCAGGGCGTAAGCGCGTATAAGATACCCTTCGACGAGGCTATGGCGCTTATGGAGGAGAACGTGAGCTGCTACACCTGCCACGGAAACGAGGCGGGAGACAGAGGCAGACTCGTTGTAACTCACTCCTACGTCAACAAGGCTCTCGGAGAGAACGTAAGCTCCTTTGATCCGGCGACGGTCTCATGCGCCCAGTGCCATATAGAATACTACTTCACTGTAGAGAACGCCGAGACGATGATGCCGTATTCCGGGCTCGAGACGATGACTCCCGAGGCAATTCTCGAATACTACGATTCTATCGGCAACAAGGACGGTGGCGTCGGTTTTTACGACTGGATACAGCCGGGAACGGGAACTCCGATGCTGAAGGCTCAGCACCCGGAATTTGAGACCTTCTCGACCGGAAAGCACGCCTCGCTTCTCAACTGCGCCGACTGCCATATGCCTATGGAGATGTCGGAGAACGGCACGGTATATCACAGCCACCTTCTCGTAAGCCCGCTTGAGAACGAGACCCTGCTTCAGAGCTGCGCTCAGTGCCATAAGGATACAGATATGGTTACGTATGTTCACAGGCTTCAGGACAGAGTTACTGCGAGAGAGACGGAGGTCGGAAACAGGCTCTCCGATCTCAAGGACGCTCTGACGGCAGCCGTCGAGGCGGGAAAAATGACCGAGGAGGAGCTCGACGCTGTGAGAAAGCTGCACCGCGAGGCCCAGTGGTTCTTCGACTTCTGCTATGTTGAGAACGCGGAGGGAGCGCATAACTCAGAGCTTGCCTTCCGCTGCCTTGACACGGCCGAGGCGAAAATCGATGAGGCCATGGCGCTTTTGAATAAATGAGCTGAAGAATAAACACGCAAGGGCGCGGCCGAAGGTCGCGCCCCGTTTGAAGAGGCATGGTATGAAAACAGTTCATAAAATATGGAGATTTCTCATTTCAATGAGATTTGCCATCGTTCTTCTGGTCGTCCTGGCGATAGCCTGCTCGATTGCAAGCCTCGTTACCCAGGGTCAGAGCTACGAGTGGTATGCACAGAGGTATTCTGAGCGAACGGCTGCGCTGATAATAGCATTAAGGCTTGACGACGCATTCCATAGCGCGTGGTTTATCGCAATAAACGGTTTTTTGTGCCTAAATCTAATGCTCTGCACTCTGCAGCAGCTTCCGGGGCTTATAAAAAGGACGAAGGCCCATAAGCTTCCGTCGGAAATGCCCGATGCCCAGGCAGAGGGAATAGACGACCCGGAAAAGCTGTTCGTCAAGCTCGGGATGCGGACAATAGTACGGGGAGAGGACGGAGAGGGCAGAGAGACCCTTTTCGCCGCTAAGAACCGGGCGGGAATATGGGGCGCATTCGTCTGCCATATCGGTATACTGCTTCTGATCGTCGGATTTTCCCTCGGTCAGATGACGCACGGGGAGTTCACAGCCTATGGTGTCCCCGGTCAGACCAGGGCTGTCGGAGACACAGGACTTGCGCTTACAATAGACGATTTCAGTATCGGATTGCGTGAGGACGACACGGTGGAGCAGTATGAGTCGAAGATAACCGTGACCGACCTGAAAAGCGGGGCGAGCGAAACCGCGTCAGTGAGCGTTAATAACCCTGCCGATCTTTTCGGAATGCGCTTTTATCAGAACTCGACAGGCTGGGCGGCAAAGGTGAGCGTATTGAAGGACGGCTTGCCTCTCGACTCTGCGGTAGTCTGCGCCGGAGAGCTTCTGCCAATAAAGGATAAGCCAGAGCTCATAGTGTACTTCAACGCATTCTATCCGGACCTCGTTATGGTCTCCGGCGTCGGTCCAAGCACGGCGTCAGGTCAGCTTAATAATCCGGGCTACCTTTATTCGGTATACTACAACGGTGAGCTTCTCGGCATGAACGTGCTCAAAGACGGAGAAGTGGTGACGATAGACGAGTATACTGTCGCCTTCTCAGAGCCGCAGAGCTACACTCTCATACAGATAAAGCGTGACTTTTTTGCTCCTATAGCCCTTGCCGGCGGCGTTGTAACGCTTATTGGACTATTCCTCGCCTTCTATCTCCAGCCGCAGAAGCTATGGGGCGTCAGGGAAGATGCGGGCTGGACGGTATCCGCCTCATGCCGCAAGGGCGGAAAACTGTTTAAGGAGCGATTTTTGAATGCGGCAGGGAGGAAAGAGGCATGATTCATTTGGAGAACGTTCTGTTTACGATCACACTGATAATGTACCTTGCGGCGATGCTCATCTATTTCGTATTCATAGCTGCGAAGAAGGACGCTGTTTCCAAGGTCGCCGTAACGGTTCATATAGCCGGGCTTTTCATACATACTGCGGCGATAGTCGTACGTGGAATAGCCGCGGGAAGACTTCCGCTTACGAATCAGTATGAGTTCGCCTCCGCATTCGCGTGGGGCTTGTCGCTCGTGAGCCTTCTCTTCATTGTCAAATTCAAATTTCCCGTTCTCGGCGCGTTTGCTGCTCCCGTAACCTTTCTGATAATAGGCTATGCGGCGATGCAGTCGAAAACGATACACTCGCTGATGCCCGCGCTTAAGTCAGGCTGGCTCGGAGTACACGTCTCAACGGCGATAATCGCCTACGGCTCCTTCGGCGTTTCCTTTGTGCTCGGTATAATCTTCCTTTTGCGCGATAAGCTGAAGGACAGGGGCTTTCTCGATCAGCATATACCAAATAAGGAAAAGCTCGATCTGATAAGCTACAGAAGCGCAGCTCTCGGTATGCTGTTTTTGACGTTCACGATGATAACCGGAGCTATCTGGGCTGAGCGTGCTTGGGGCAGCTACTGGTCGTGGGACCCCAAGGAGACGTGGTCTCTCGTAACGTGGATAGTTTACGCGGTATATCTCCACCTCAGAATACGCCGCGGCTGGCGCGGCAGATCAGCCGCCATCTTTGCCGTGATCGGCTTCATCTGCGTTATGTTTACCTATGTTGGCGTAAACACGCTCCTGCCCGGAGTACACAGCTATGCCTGATGCTTGACAAATACTGCACAGAATGGTAAACTTGTGTTTGAGCATTGGCTCAGTATAATAATCAGGAGGAACTGAAAAATGAAAAAGATGGCAAGATACATAGGCATAGTACTTTGCATCGCGCTATTTGCAGGTCTTCTCGCCGCCTGCGGCGGAGGCGGAGCTTCCAGCCCTGCTGTCGGCAAGTGGGAAGGCAAGTACACCAAGTACGTCGGCGATGAAGAGAAGAACACAAGCGATGAGTTCTCCCTCGAGCTCAAGGCAGGCGGCAAAGGCGTAAGCACCCGCGACGGCCTCGACCTCAACGTTACCTGGACTCTCGACGGCGAGGACTTCGCTATGACCGAGACCTTCCTCGGCATGGAGATTAAGTATACCGGCACCCTTAAGGACGGCGTTCTTGATATCTTCAACGGCGATCCGGAGGACATCTGGACCTGCGAGTACGTCTACGAGAAGTAATATGCACCTAACACAGGCGCGGAGCAGCTTTTGCTCCGCGTTTTTTGTTGCCTTGAGCTTATCAATTTGGTATAATCTGCTTAAAGGAGGGAAAAGAAAATGAACGATATTATAATGAAACGCAACGGGCTTCTTGCTGGGAAGGTTATCAAGGGGCTTGAATCGAGGAATATGAAGGGTTATTACGCCGCAAACAGAGCCGAGGCGCTGAAGCTCGCCCTCGAGCTTATCCCGACCGGCAGCTCCGTAACTATGGGCGGCTGCATGAGCGCGCACGAGATAGGGCTTACCGCTGCACTAAAAAGCGCGGATTACAGCTTCATCGACAGAGACGCTTACGAGGACAAGAGAGCTGCGATGCTCGCCGCTTACGACGCGGACTATTTTATTGCAAGCGCAAACGCAATAACCGAGGACGGCGTCATCGTCAATATCGACGGCAACGCAAACAGGGTCTCCGCTATAGCTCAGGGACCAAAGCATGTTCTGTTTATCGTGGGTATGAACAAGGTATGCCCGGATATTGACAGCGCGATGAAGCGGGCTCGAAACGTCGCCGCCCCGATAAACGCCCAGCGCTTCGGTCTTTCAACTCCATGCGCAAGGACCGGCTCCTGTATGAACTGCAAGTCTCCGGATACCATCTGCTGCCAGTTCCTCATAACCCGGTTCTCAAGGCATAAGGACAGGATCAGCGTGATCCTTGTCAACGATAATTTGGGCTTTTGATAATTTGCGGAAGGGCAGAACCTTCCGCTTTTTTTTTGTTGACAATTCGGAAATGAGTGATATAATGAACATATGAACAGATATTCATATGTTTGGAGGCGAGAGAATGATAGATAAAAACGGCACGGAGCTCTGCGACGTGCGGGTCCTGCACAACGACGTCGTTTCAAAGGTGAGGGAGAAGATGCCGGATGAGGATGAGCTGTTTGATCTTGCTGAGCTTTTCAAGGTCTTTGGGGACTCGACCCGGATAAAGATACTGTACGTTCTGTTTGAGTCTGAGATGTGCGTATGCGACATTGCAGAGGTACTGGGCGCAAGTCAGAGCGCGGTCAGTCACCAACTTCGCATAATAAAGGGCGAGAGACTTATTAAGGCGAGAAGGGTCGGAAAGACCGTGCTTTATTCGCTTGCCGACGACCACGTTGCAACGATAATCGGTATGGCGAAGGAACATCTTGAGGAGATATAAAGGGGGACTGTCAGATGAGAAAAACCTATAAGATAGAGATCGACTGCGCGAACTGTGCCGCTAAGGTCGAAAACGCGGTCAATAAGCTTGACGGAGTAAAAAAATGCACTATAAGCTTTATGACTCAGAAGCTCACCCTCGAGACGGACTGCGAGGATCAGAGCGCGATAGTGCGCGAGATAGAGCGAGTGGGTAAAAAAGCCGACTCGGATTTTGAGATAGAAGCAAAATGAAAAAAGTAGAAAAGCTGTCGCTTATCAGGATAACAGTTTCCGCAGTCCTGCTTGTGATACTGCATTTTATCCGGGCTGAGGGGTGGATAAGGCTCAGCCTCTATCTTCTGCCGTATCTGATAGTCGGCTATGACGTGCTGCTCAAGGCATGTCGCGGTATCGCAAGGGGGCAGGTATTTGACGAGAGCTTTCTGATGGCGCTTGCCACAGTTGGAGCTTTTGCGATAGGCGAGTATCCGGAGGCGGTATTCGTAATGCTCTTCTTCCAGGTCGGAGAGCTTTTCGAGCACCTTGCTGTCGGCAAGAGCCGCAGGAGCATAGCCGCGCTGATGGATATCAGGCCGGACACTGCAAACCTTGAAACGGAGAACGGAATAGAGGAGACCGATCCCGAGGAGGTGGCGGTGGGAAGCGTTATCGTTATAAGACCCGGTGAGCGCGTGCCTATAGACGGAGAGGTAATAGAGGGCGAGAGCTCGCTTGACACAGCCGCGCTTACGGGCGAAAGCCTGCCGCGCGGAATACGTCCGGGTGAAGCCGTAGTTTCCGGGTCTGTCAATATGACTGCGACTCTGCGCGTCCGCACGACGAAGGAGTTCGGAGATTCCACAGTCTCCAAAATACTCGACCTCGTTGAGAACTCTGCGTCCAACAAGGCGAAAAGCGAGAGCTTTATAACCCGCTTTGCAAGGTGGTACACTCCAGCAGTAGTAGGTGCCGCCCTTCTTCTTGCGCTCGTTCCGCCGCTTTTCGACGGGCAGTGGTATAAATGGATACATCAGGCCTTGACCTTCCTCGTTATAAGCTGCCCCTGCGCCCTCGTACTGAGCGTGCCGCTGAGCTTTTTCGGGGGCATAGGCGGAGCAAGCCGCCAGGGCATACTTGTAAAGGGCTCTAATTATCTTGAGGATCTCGGCAAGACGGAGACCGTTCTGTTCGATAAAACCGGAACGCTTACGAAGGGAAGCTTCGCTGTAACGAGGATAGCCTCTGCGGGAGCGGACGGTGAACGTCTCATCGACCGCGCAGCTCACGCGGAGTGCGACAGCACGCACCCGATAGCGGAGAGCATAAGGAGAGCGTTCGGCAAGGCTGCCGACAGGTCGAGAGTCGAAAACGTCGAAGAGCATACGGGCAGAGGCGTTTCAGCCGTCGTGGACGGTGCAGTGATCAGAGCGGGAAACGCGCTTATGATGAAGGAGGCGGGGATAGACTGCGGCAGTGTCAAGGCTGCGGGAACGGTGGTACACGTCGCGGAAAACGGCGATTATCTCGGCCATATCGTTATCTCCGACGAGATTAAGCCGGAGTCCGCTTCAGTGATATCCGAGCTGAAAAAAAGAAGCATACGCACGGTCATGCTGACCGGAGACCGGGCGGAGGTGGGAGAGAGCGTCGCGGGAGAGTTAGGCCTCGACGCCGTCCACTCAGAGCTTCTGCCTGCGGACAAGGTGAAGCACGTTGAAGAGGAGCTGAAGAACAAGTCGCCGAACGGCAAGGTAGTGTTTGCCGGCGACGGGATAAACGACGCGCCTGTACTTGCCCGGGCCGATCTCGGTATCGCAATGGGAGCGCTCGGCTCAGACGCGGCTATCGAGGCCGCCGATATAGTGCTGATGGACGACGATCTCAACAAGCTCACGAAGGCTATTGACATTTCCCGCCGAACTAACAGGATAGTGCGCGAAAACATAATATTTGCCCTTGCGGTCAAGGCTGTCGTCCTCATCCTCGGACTTTTGGGCAGGGCGACGATGTGGGCGGCCGTATTTGCCGACGTGGGAGTTCTCGTCATCTGCGTGCTTAACGCGATGCGCACTTTGAAAACAAAATAAAAGTGAACTACAACGCCGCCGAAAAACGGCGTTTTTTCGTCCCTTTTGCCGCTTGATACTTGCGCCTTTTATGGTATCATATCGACTTGGATAAAAGAAAAAGAGGTTGATATATAATGCAGGAAACGCTGATTCTAATAGCAACGGCAATGATCGCCGGGCTCCTTATGAGCCGTTTAGCCAAGCTTGCAAATCTCCCGGCAGTAACGGCATATCTTATCGCGGGACTTCTTATCGGACCCTTTGTGCTCGGGCTGCTGAAGATCCCGTATCTCGGCTTCCACTCTCTTGAGAGCGTCGGAAGCTATAAGGTGATTTCTCAGGCGGCGCTCGGCTTTATCGCATTTACGATAGGCAACGAGTTCCGCGTCTCCGAGCTTAAGAATATGGGAAAGCAGGCGATTACCGTCGGAATACTCCAGGCTGTTATCACCACCGTTCTGGTAGACGCAGCGCTGATCGCCCTTCATTTTATAGCGCCTCACGTTATAAGCCTTTCCTCTGCCATAACCCTCGGAGCCATCGCCGCCGCGACTGCACCTGCAGCGACGCTCATGGTCGTGCGTCAGTACAAGGCGGAGGGACCGCTCACAAAGCTTCTGCTTATGGTCGTTGCGATAGACGACGCAGTCGGACTTATGCTCTTCTCCCTGTCCTACGGCATCTCACGCTCCATAGAGGTCGGAGCGATCAGCGTCGTCGGAGTAGTCGTCGAGCCGATAATAGAGATCATACTATCCCTCGGCGCGGGCGCTCTCGCGGGCATAGCTCTCAACTTTATCGAGAAGTTCTTCCACTCCAGAAGCAAGCGTATGTCGATATCCATTGCGGCGGTTTTTCTTGTTGTCGGTATAAGTATGATAGAGTTTGAGATAGGCGGCATACATTTTGGCTTTTCTCTGCTGCTCGTTGCCATGATGACCGGCACGGTGTTCTGCAATATCTGCTCCACGAGTCAGGAGCTTATGGAGAGAGTGGAGAGGTGGACGGCCCCGCTCAATATCCTCTTCTTCGTCCTGTCCGGTGCAGAGCTTGATCTGAGAGTCCTATCAAATCCTCTCGTCCTGCTTATCGGAGTGATTTACATAATATTTCGTTCCTTCGGCAAGATATCCGGAGCATATCTGAGCTGCGCCATGACGCAGACGAGCGATAGCATAAAAAAGCATCTGGGCATAACGCTTCTGCCTCAGGCTGGAGTTGCCCTCGGAATGGCTATAACCGCGGCGAATCTCTCGGACGGGGCCGTGGTAAGAAACGTCGTTCTGTTCTCCGTGCTGATCTACGAGCTTGTTGGTCCGACGCTTACAAAGCGGAGCCTGCTCGCTGCCGGCGAGATAAAGCCCGAGGGACGCACGAACGCCAGAAAGACGAATGTTCCCAAAAAACCCGTCAGCCTCAAATAATATTTTTCGCCCGGCGGATCATCCGCCGGGCGATTTTCAGTCCTTTATCCTCTTTTCATATGCCATACGGCGCGGGTCGTGACCCTCGCCGGCCCGGATAAGCACGTTTCCGCGATAACGAAAGCCGTTTCTTGCGAGAAGCCGCTGCATAGCCTTGTTCTTCTTATGAGTATCGCCGCGAAGCCTTTTAATCCCTTTCTCTTTTGCCAGATTCTCCGCCGAGCTGATTATCAGATCGGCGAGTCCGCAGCCTCGGTACTCTGCGCTGACGGCTATTCTGTGCAGAGCGAGATAGGGCAGGTCGTCCGACCATTTTCCGTCCGTAATGTCGGCATATGCCGCATCAGGACCGGAGCAGAGAGAGAAGAAGGCTGAGACCTTGCCGGAAACAGTGAGCACAAATGCCTCGCCCCGTTCAATATCGGCGCGGAAGCTCGCCTCGTTCGGATAACCCTCCTGCCACTGATCGATACCGGACGATTTCAAAAGCTCCTTCGCGCTCTCAGCAATCATTATTACGTCGGGAATATCGTCCTCACGCATAGGGCGGCACAGAGCTGAACTCTTCAAGCTGTCCCGTAAAAAGTCGCGTTCCGCCTCATGAAGAAGCTTTTTTTCCTCTTCGCTAAGCGTGAGGGCGGAGAACATATCGGGCCTTCTGTCTCTCGTTCGCAACAGCTGCTGTTTTTTTCTCCAGCGCGCGACCTCGGCGTGGTCGCCGCGGAGAAGCACCTCGGGAACGCATCGCCCTTCCCACTCCTCAGGACGGGAATACTGCGGATACTCTAAAAGCCCGTCCCAATGGCTCTCGTCTTCATAGCATTCGGAGTCGGAGAGCACGCCGGGAACGAGGCGGAGAACTGCGTCGGCTACGGCCATCGCGGCTATCTCTCCGCCGGTCAGAACGAAATCGCCGAGGCTTATCTCCTCGTCGATACAGGCGTCGATAAAGCGCTGATCGACTCCCTCATAATGACCGCAGACGAGGATGAGCCCGTCGTATTCTGCGCTGAGCCTTTTCGCGTCCGCCTCGGTGAAGGGCTTTCCTGCAGGCGAGAGGTATATTTTTCTGAGCTTTCCGACGCGCTGCGATTCGGCGTGCTTGAGACAGTCTGCGAGAGGCTGAGCCTGCATGACGCAGCCGCGTCCGCCTCCGTAGGGGTAGTCGTCCACCTGATTCTGCTTGTTTTCTGTGAAAGCTCTTATCTGATGCGCCTTAACTTCAACGAGCCTCTTATTGGCGGCTCTTTTTATTATGCTTTCGCCGAGAGTTGCCATGACGGAATCGGGGAAGAGCGTCAGAACGTCAACAGTGTACATATCACATTCCCTCAATGAGCCGGATAGTGAGCCTCTCAGCCTCCATATCCCTGCCGACAACGAATTCCGGGATGAGCGGAACGAGTATCTCTCGATTTCCGTCTATAACAAGAACGTCGCCGCCCGGTCGAGTGAGTATCTCGGTAACTTTACCGAGCTCGGCGCCGGCCTCGTCAAAGGCGGAAAAACCGACGAGATCGGAGATGAAATATTCGCCCTCAGATAGCGGGGCGTCGTCGCGGTCAATATACACTATCTTGTTTTTAAGCCTCTCGGCGGAGTTCATATCGTCTGTGCCGCCGAGCTTTGCGATAACGAAGCGCTGGTGTACGCGCTGAGAGATGACGCGGACGGGCGAGCCGTCTATATAAAACGTATTGAAGCCCAAGAGAAAATCCGGCGAGTCAGCCCATGGCTCTATCTTTACCTCGCCCTTTATTCCGTGGGTATTGATTATTTTGCCTGCTTCGAGATATTTTTCCATAAAAATCACCGTATATACTCAAAAAAGCGGCAACTGCCGCTTTTTTGAAACTTACTCATTTTCGTCCATGATGTCAACGCTGATCTTGCGATCCTGGCGCTGGGCAACGGAGCGCATAAGAACGCGGATCTCCTTTGCGATCTTCCCATGGCGACCGATCACCTTACCCATATCGTCGGGGGCAACGCGCAGCTCGAAAACGGTCTTGTCTCCGTCTTCCCGCTCGGTAACGGTCACCTCATCGGGAGAATCCACGAGGTTCTTCGCGATGTAGGTGAGAAGCTCTTTCAAGGCGGCTCCTCCGATCAAATAACGCCTGCGTTCTTGAGCAGGGTCTTAACAGTATCGGTGGGCTGAGCGCCGTTCTTGAGCCACTCCTTGGCGCGGTCGGCGTCTACTGTGACCTTGGAAGGCTCTGCCATAGGATCATAAGTGCCTATCTCCTCAATAAAGCGGCCGTCGCGGGGAAAACGTCCGTCTGCAACGACGATCCTGTAGTAAGGGGCCTTCTTGGCGCCCATTCTGCGCAGTCTGATCTTAACCATAATGATAACCTCCAAAATAAAATAATAATTATAATATATTTCAAATATCTTGCGATATCAGAATCCGAACATACCGCCGCGCCCGCGCTTGCCTCCGCCGAAGTTGGGCATTTTGCCCTTCTGCATTTGGCGCGTGAGCTGCTTGAGCATCTCATACTGCTTGAGAAGCTTGTTGAGCTCAACAACCGTGACTCCGCTTCCGGCAGCTATGCGTTTTTTGCGGCTGTGATTAATAATCGAGGGATTTTCACGCTCCTGAGGCGTCATTGAGAGTATCATCGCTTCAGTGCGCGCCATAGCCCTTTCGTCGAGCTTAGCCCCGGCGAGAGCCTTTCCGGCCTGACCGGGCAGCATTCCGGCTATATCCTGCATACTGCCCATCCCGCGAAGCTGAACGAGCTGATCGTAGTAATCGGAGAGGGTGAAGGCGTTTTTCTTGAGCTTTTCCTGAAGCTCCTTCGCCTTTTTTTCGTCGAACGCCTGCTCCGCCTTCTCTATCAGCGTGAGCATATCGCGCATGCCCAGGATACGGCTTGCCATTCTGTCGGGATGGAAGGGCTCGATCTGATCGAGCTTTTCGCCCGTTCCGGAGAATTTTATCGGCTTTCCGGTGACGGCTCTGACCGAGAGCGCGGCGCCGCCTCTCGCGTCGCCGTCGAGCTTTGTGAGCATAACGCCCGTGATTCCGAGAGCCTCGTCGAAGGCTGCGGCGGCGTTGACGGCGTCCTGCCCGGTCATCGCGTCGACAACGAGCAGAATCTCGTCCGGATTGACCTCGGCTTTAATACGCTTGAGCTCGTCCATGAGGCTTTCGTCGATGTGGAGCCTTCCTGCAGTGTCGAGAAGAACCAGGTCGTTGCCGTGCTTCTTAGCGTGGGAGATAGCTTCCTTCGCTATCCTGACGGGATCCTCAGTACCCATCTGGAAAACGGGTATTCCAAGCTGACCGCCGACCGTCTCAAGCTGCTTTATCGCGGCCGGACGGTAGATATCGCAGGCGACAAGAAGGGGACGCTTCGAGTTCTGCTTTTTAAGAAGAGCTGCGAGCTTTGCGCCGTTCGTCGTTTTCCCCGCGCCCTGGAGACCGACGAGCATTACCACGGTAAGCCCGCGGCTCGACATATTGAGCTTCGCAGTCTGACCGCCCATGAGCTTTATAAGCTCCTCGTTTACGATCTTGATGACCATCTGTGCGGGAGTCAGGCTTTCGAGCACGTCCTGACCGACCGCCCTCTCGGAGACCGTCTTTACAAAGTCCTTGACGACCTTATAGCTGACGTCCGCTTCAAGAAGAGCGAGCCTTACCTCGCGCATAGCCTCTTTTATATCGCTTTCGCTGAGCCGACCCTTGCCCTTAAGCTTTTTAAAGGCGTTGCCCAGCCTGTCGGATAGAGATTCAAATGCCATTTTTCAGCTCCTCAATATCGTTCGCTATCTCCTGAGCGAGGCGCATTTCAGCGCCCTCCGGCAGGGCTGCCGCAAGCTCGGAGACCTTTCTCTGAAGCTCCATAAGTCCCAAACGCATTTCGGTAAATCTTTTAACGACTCCCGTCTTGTCTTCAAGACGGCGCATCGCGCTCTTTGCCTTTTTGACAGCGTCCAGAACAGCGGGGCGGCTGACGCCCTTCAGCTCGGCGACCTCCGCAAGCGACATATCGTCGTTGTAGTAGAGGTCGAAGTATTCGCGCTGCGTGTCGGTGAGAAGATCGCCGAAGAAATCAAAAAGCAGCGCAAGCTCAAGGGGACCGTCGCTCATTGAATCCACCGCCTGTGTAAAGCAAAATGATTTAACACCCGGTCATTTTACAGCGC
>CACXBO010000146.1 GCA_902765975.1 Oscillospiraceae bacterium | reverse complement strand
CAGTTGAAACAAGGTCTGTTATGTCAAACGAAAACGCCGTATAGCCGGATCTGTGGCTCCCGGCAAGGGTTCCGTTTACGAAAACGTCGGCAATATGCGCTGCGCCGTCAAAGCGGAGCAAGACTCGTTTGCCCGAAAGGTCGTGGTCTATCCTGAGCTTTCTGCGATATCCGCAAATCATCTCGTATTCCTCATTAAGCGCGTAATGAAGAGGAAGCTCTCTTACCGTATGAGGTATTCTGACAGGGTCTCCGGGCTTTTTTCCGTTCAAGAATTCCTCAGACCAACTTTCGGTAAATTCCCATCCGTCGCAGATACTGAGCAGCATATATACTATACTCTCCCCCCTTTAACTTTATATTACTATTGTACTATTTTAACTAAAAGTTTGCAACGATTATTTGCTTTTTTTCGCATTTTGACGATTGAGACAAAAGAAGCTCAATAAAAATAAATCCGCCTTGACAATCAGAGCCGATAACATTAAAATAATCGTAAATTTATATAGAAAAAGAGGAAAAGCCATGGCTAAGGATAAAAAAATCAAAGAAATAACCGATATGGACGTTGATTTTGCGCAGTGGTATACCGACGTTTGCCGTAAAGCTGAGCTTATCGAATACGCAAGCGTTAAGGGCTTTACCATTCTCCGTCCTTACGGATATGCTATATGGGAGAATATCCAGCGTATAATGGACGCAGAGTTCAAAAAGACAGGACACGTTAACGTCGCGATGCCTGTTCTAATCCCGGAGAGCCTTTTGAAAAAAGAGGGCGAGCTTGTTAACGGTTTTGCTCCAGAAGTTGCTTGGGTAACTGAGGGAGGTTCGGAGAAGCTTGAGGAGAGGCTTGCTTTCCGCCCCACGAGCGAGACCATGTTCTGCGATCACTGGGCAAACGTGCTCCAGACTTACCGCCAGCTCCCTATGCTGTATAATCAGTGGTGCTCCGTTATCCGCTGGGAAAAAACTACCCGACCCTTCCTCCGCTCAAGAGAGTTCTGGTGGCAGGAGGGTCATACTATCCACGAGACGGCAGAGGAAGCGCAGAGAGAAACGGAGCAGCAGCTTGAGCTCTATGCCGATTTTTGCGAGAAAATCCTTGCGATTCCCGTCGTAAAGGGCAGAAAGACCGATAAAGAAAAATTTGCCGGTGCAGAGGCTACCTATTCTATTGAAGCAATGATGAAGGACCGCAAGGCGCTTCAGTCCGCAACGAGCCACTATTTCGGAGATAAGTTCTCGCGCGCCTATAACGTTACCTATACAGGCCGCGACAATACTCTGCAGTATCCGTATCAGACCTCATGGGGAAGCACCACAAGGCTCATCGGAGCTGTTATAATGACGCACGGCGATAATAACGGTCTCGTTCTCCCCCCGGCAATTGCTCCTATACAGGTCGTTGTTTTGCCGATTGCACAGCATAAGGAAGGCGTTCTCGAGAAGGCTCAGGAGGTCGTTAATGCCATTGAGGCCGCAGGAATACGCGTTAAGGGTGATTTCTCGGATAATTCTGCCGGCTGGAAATTCTCCGAGTGGGAGATGAAGGGCGTTCCGCTTCGCATTGAGCTTGGTCCGCGCGACATTGAAAACAACCAGTGCGTAGTCGCGAGGCGCGATAACGGTGAAAAAGCTACAGTCGGTCTTGACGAGCTTGTGGAAAAGCTTCCCGAGCTTCTCCAGAGCGTACACGACGGGTTATATGAAAAAGCGCTCAGCAATCTTAACGAGCACACTTATTCTGCAACCGAGGTTTCCGAGGTAAAGACTATTATGGAAAACGGCGGAGGGTTTGTTAAGACAATGTGGTGCGGCAGCGAGGAGTGCGAGGTCAAAATGAAGGAGCTCGCCGGAGTATCAAGCCGCAACATTCCATTCGATCAGGAGCATATCTCTGACACGTGCCCTGTCTGCGGCGGCAAGGCGGAGAAGATGGTCGTGTGGGGCATTGCTTACTAATGAATATCTGCGTTTATCTCAGCGCGCAGCCCGGTAAAGGCGGAAAATATTTAGACGTCGTTCGCCGTTTCGGGAGGCGTATTGCAGAAAAAGGTCACCGTCTGATCTACGGCGGAAGTAAATCGGGATTAATGGGAGAAATTGCAATAAGCGCACTTCATGCCGGAGGAGAGGTCATCGGGGTTGAACCTGAATTCTTTATTGAGTCCGAGTTTCAGCTTGACGGATTAACTCAGCTTATTGTTACAAAGACGATGAACGAGCGCAAGGAGAAGCTTATTGAGCTTTCGGACATTTTTATTGCGTTCCCGGGAAGCACCGGAACACTGGAGGAGCTTGCCGATACCGCTTCGCTTATCAAAATGGGCAGGATCGACAGTAAACTGATCCTATTTAATTATCAGGGCTTCTACGAACCTCTGAAAGCGCTTTTCAAGGCTATGGTCGATGACGAGCTGATTAAGCCTGACGAACTGAGAAATATCCTCTTTGCCGATAAAGAGCAGGAGCTATACGAATTAATTGAGACGTTGTAAATAAAACGGAGCGTATTTGCTCCGTTTTATTATATTATTTAGTGAATTGTTATTTGTTTTGCAAGCCACTTATGATATAATAAGGAAAAGCTCCAGCAGAAAGGAGAACAGCTCTATGGCAATCGAAAAAAGGCGTAGGAGAATAATGGTCATCGGGCACAGGAATCCCGATACCGACTCTATTTGCTCTGCTATTGCATATGCCGAGCTTAAAAACAAGCTTTCCGACCGTGCAGAGGTCAGATATGAGCCTCGCAGAGCAGGAGAACTCAACCAGGAGACGAGCTATGTTCTCGACCGTTTCAATATGCCGGTCCCAAAGCTTTGTACTGACGTCAGAGCGCAGGTAAGAGATATAGATATCCGTGAAATACCGGGCGTTGACGGAAGTATGACTATGCGCCGCGCATGGGAGACGATGAGAGATCAGGACATTACCTCCCTGCCTATAACTAATCCGGACAATACTCTCGCAGGACTTGTAACCTTGCAGGACATAGCTATGGCGAATATGGACAGTCTGGACCCAAGAACAGTTGCCAGCGCCTCCACCTCTCTTGCAAATATTCTCGAAACCTTGAAGGGCGAGCTTATTACAGGCGATCCTGATTACCGTCTGAAAAGCGGAAAGGTCGTCATTGGCGCGGGAAGCCCGGACGTTCTTGAAACGAGCATGGAAAAAGGTGATATCGTTCTATTGGCAAACAGATACGATACCCAGCTCTGCGCCATTGAGATGGAAGCCTCTTGCATAGTTATATGCGAGGCTCCTGACGTGGCAAAAACTATCGTAAAGCTTGCAAATATGAATAACTGTGCGATAATAACGACTCCGTTCGATACGTATACTGCATCTTATCTTATTAATCAAAGCGTACCGATCGAGCATATTATGCAGTCGAATCTTCGAACGTTCTCTCTCAGCACGACGGTCGAAGAGGCCAAAAAGCTCATGAGCTCCGTTAGATACAACTACTTCCCTGTTCTTGATAAGGATAACAGATACAGGGGAGTTATTTCAAAGCGCAACCTGCTTAATCTGAAGCGAAAGCAGCTCATATTAGTCGATCATAACGAAAAAACTCAATGCGTTGACGGGTATGAGGACGCTGATATTCTTGAGATAATCGATCATCACAGGATCGGCACTCTCGAAACGGGAAGCCCAGTTTTTTTCCGAAATCAGCCTGTTGGCTGCACGTCAACTATCATTTATCAAATGTACAATGAAAACGGAATAGAGATTGATCCGAACGTTGCGGGTATAATGTGCTGTGCAATAATGTCCGATACGCTCGCCTTCCGTTCGCCGACATGCACGAGATTGGACGAGATCGCAGCTATGAGTCTTGCGAATATAGCCGGTATAAACGCGCATGAAGAGGCCGCCAAAATGTTTGAGGCCGGAGAGCATATAGCAGATAAATCAGCCGAGGAGATATTCCTGCAGGATTATAAGGTATTTGTTCACAATGATATTCAGTTCGGCGTTGGTCAGGGCAGCTACGTGAGCAGCGAGGGCAGAAAAACCGCAAAGAAGCTGCTTATGCCTTATCTTAAGGATCTTATGCGCAGAGAACATATAGATATGGTATTTTATATGCTCACGAGCGTACTTGAAAACTCAACTGACGTTATCTGGGCGGGATACGACGCGGAATCCGTGCTGCACAGAGCGTTTGGCGTTGAGCCTGTCGACGGATACGTTACGCTTGAAGGCGTAGTATCCAGAAAAAAGCAGTTCATTCCTGCTGTCATAAGAGCATTTGAGTCCGGCGAAGAAGATTGATAGGGAGAATAGTTATGAGAGCTTACGAAAGACTTATCAAATACGCAAGGATATATACTACCTCAGACAGCACAAGCGAAACCTGCCCTTCAACGGAGAGGCAGCTTGCGCTTGCCGGCCTTCTTGCTGAGGAAATGAAAGAGATCGGCATTATCGACGCTAAAGTTGATGAATATGGCTACGTTTACGGTACGGTCCCGGCCACTCCGGGGCTTGAAAGCAGAAATTCACTTGGATTTATAGCGCACATGGACACCTCTGAGGCTGCGCCGGGTGATAACGTCAAACCGATTATACATGAGAATTACAGCGGGGACGATATCGTTCTCGGAGGAGGCACAGTGATTAAGACGGCTACGTTCCCTTTTCTCAAGGATATGGTAGGAGAAACTGTCGTTACATCCGACGGCACGACTTTATTAGGCGCTGACGATAAGGCCGGTATAGCGGAGATTCTGACAGCGTGCGAAATCATTATCAGCTCAAATATCCCGCACGGTAAGCTTTGTATTGGCTTTACCCCCGACGAGGAGATAGGCCGAGGCGCAGATAAATTCAACATCGAGGGCTTCGGCGCTGACTTTGCGTATACTGTTGACGGAGGCGACGCCGGCGAAATCGAATATGAAAACTTCAATGCAGCTTCTGCGAGCATAAAAATAAAGGGCTTTTCCGTTCATCCCGGTGACGCCAAGGATAAGATGGTCAATGCGATAAACGTAGGAATTGAGTTTCAGAATTCGCTGCCATATTTTGAGCGTCCTGAACATACAGAAGGCAGAGAAGGCTTCTATCACCTCGATGAAATAAAGGGCGATATTTCAAACCTTGAAATGTATTATATTTTGCGCGATCACGACTTATCCAAACTTGAAGAAAAGAAAGATACAATGCGCCACACGGCAAAACGGCTGAATGAAAAATACGGAGAAGGAACGGTTACAGTTGAGCTGAGGGATAACTACCGCAATATGATAGAAAAGATACGCCCTCATTTCCACCTGATAGAGACCGCCAGAAAGGCAGTAAGGCTTGCGGGCTTGGAGCCGAAGGAGCTTCCCGTACGCGGTGGAACTGACGGAGCCGTTTTAAGCTGGAAGGGGCTTCCCTGCCCCAACCTCGGAGTCGGAGGCTTTAACTTCCACGGCTGCGCCGAGCTCGCTTCGGCCGAAAGGATGGACAAGGCGACCGAGATAATTGTAAATATCGTAAAGCTGTATGCTGAATAAGCTCAAAATATAAAAAGTCCCTGCCGATAAACGGCAGGGATTATGCTTTTTTGGGGTTATTATCTTCCGAGCTTTTTCAAGAGAACATCCGGGTTCATTGCGGCGCGAACTGCGGTCTCAGAGGTGATAATACCGGCCTTATAAAGCTTCAATATCGAATCGTCCATTCCGACCATCCCCTCTGAGGAGGACGTTTGAATAACGGAGTCGATCTGATGTATCCTGCTGTCGCGCACCATGCTTCTGATCGCATTGTTAAGATGCATAATCTCGAAAGCGGGAGCAAGTCCGCCTCCGGTTGTGGGAAGAAGCTGCTGCGAAACTACGGTCTTCAGAACCTGTGAGAGCTGGATCCTTATCTGCTGCTGCTGAGACGGAGGAAATACGTCTATGATCCTGTCGATTGTATTGACGGCACCGACAGTGTGAAGCGTTGAAATAACAAGGTGACCGGTTTCGGCGGCAGTCATTGCAGTCTGGATAGTGTCAAGATCGCGCATTTCTCCAAGCAGTATTACGTCTGGCGCCTGGCGAAGGCTCGCCCTGAGAGCAGTTACGTAGCTCTCGGTATCCGTGTTAAGCTCGCGCTGACTTACAACGCTTTTCTGATTGCGGTGGATAAACTCAATCGGATCCTCTATTGTAATGATATGAGCATTTCTGGTTTTGTTAATCTGATCTACAACGCAGGCGAGAGTCGTTGACTTTCCGCTGCCTGCAGGTCCGGTAACAAGCACCATTCCCCTTGTCTGATTTGATATTTTCATTATTTCGTCGGTAATACCGAGTGCATTTCTGTCCGGAATACCAAATTTTACGACTCTTATGACAGCCGCCAAAGAACCGCGTTGCTGAAACACGTTTACCCTGAATCGGGCAAGTCCGGAAACGGAAAGTGAGAAATCGTCGTCCCATGCATGGACCTTTTCCGGGAACTCGCGGTTTGCCAAAGTGTAAAGCTCACGAACGAGAGCGTCTGAATCGGCGGGCATAAGCTTATCGTCGCTTATGGGTCTTATTTCGCCGTCTGATTTAACAGATACGGCTCGGCCTGCAATAAAAAACAGATCTGCTGCATTATTATCCACAGCATATTTTAAGTATGTGCTTAAGCTGTCCATATTGAATCCTCCGAAGTGAACTCAGAACATTTCCTCGCCGTCCCACACGTCGAGTGAATAATCAGGCTCCCAGTCACCGACGAAAACGGTTTTCCATTTCAGTATTTTATAGTTTTTGCCGCTTATCAATACTTCAACGGCAAGCTCCTGCTCGCCGCCTGCAGGAATAGAGAATGAATACCTGACGCCGTCAGCACCTGAGGCTTTTATGCAGTCTATGCTTTTTTCTTTTCCTGCAAGCAAATCAGATATAATTACGGTTGCTTTTGCGTCTGCTTCATAATAGTCAGTTGCTCTTTGAGCATTTAGCTGAGATAGTTTTTGCTCTCTCTGCGCTGTAGCAAAGGTCAATACAGCAAAAATAGCAAGGCAAAGAACGCAGAATATCATAACGAGTGAGACTGCGCCGGAAATTGATCCGCCTCTTTTCATCCCGCCACCTCCAATGCAGATACGAACCATGAGAGAAGCTCCTTATTCGAGCTGCAGACGGTGACGACTGCTCCGTTTTCCTTTTGCGACAGGATAAGATTAAAGCTGGAAATGCTTTTCTCGGATACTCTGTTCCACAAGTCGTCGTAAAATAGCTTTATGCATCCTGAGTCAGCTTTTGAATCCAGAAGCATAGATACGGAGTCTATATCACCGCCGCAGGCTTTATAGCACTCGGAAACGGAACGCGCCTCATTAACTGCCCTGTTTAAATCGGCGCTTTCAGAGCTGATCGATTCAGCCTTTGAAAACAGTCCGAGACATATCGCGGCGCAGAAAATAAATATCCCCACAGATATCAGTAATTCAATTGCGAACAGACCGGAACGGGTAGGTCGTAAGCGATTATCCATTATCTGCCACCACTTCTCAAATAGACGTCAGCAGCCTCAACTGTGCCTGACTCATCGGTATAAATGAAGCGCAATAGACTGGGTACGGGCTCATCAATATTCAAAGACACGGCTTCGTTAATTATTTCGCCGTCTTCCGGACCGAAGCCCTCTGCGTCTTCACAGAGAAGCTCCATCAGATATCCGTTATAAACGTAAATAACGTTTTCATATTCGTCGCCGTCTTCAACTAAAGAGATGAACAGCGCATCCGTATTTCCGAATTTACCAACGTGAACAGAATCGGTTTCGTCAGACCCATGGATTTTTGCAGTTATATAGCTGAGTCCTACTCTCTGGCGTGAGCCTGTTTCCACCCTGTCGGCAACATGGCGATAAACCGAAGCGCCCGAGGCAATGCTCAAAAGAAGAGCCGCTCCGAAAATAACAGTCAGAATGAGCGCCGCTATAGTGCCGGATCCGGTATTTCTTTTCATCCAAACACCGTCCTATCCAAAACAGTTATTTCTGGCATGATGTTGGAAGCAAAAATATCGTATTGTATTATGTACTTCTCCTCGTCTACGGCGATTCCGCTCTGAGCTTTCAGATCATCATAAGTTGCAGGGTATGCGCCTTCCAATGCGTAAACGCTGACTGCGGCTTTTCTGATCGCGTCTTCAGCAAGACGCAAAGCCTCCTTATCTGAGGCTGAGGACGCCTTGCCAATGCCCGAAACGATCCAAACAGCAACAGCGGCAAACAGGGCGATTCCGAGAATCAGTGAAACCCATGCTCCTTTTTTCCTGTACTTACTTCTCATAGCCTTACCCTCAGCCTATGCTTTGGAGAAGACCCATAAGCGGAAGCATAACGCTTACGAGAATTATTCCCGCAAGGGCGCTTGTAACAACTACAATCGCAGGCTCTACAGTGCCGACGAGCTTATCAATGCTGCGGAGGCTCTCTTCCTCCTGCCTTTTTGCAAGATCGTCAAGCGTATCCGGAAGGTTTCCGGTACGCTCGGCAAGCTTTAAAAGCCTGCAGTCGCGGCTTGAAAACAGTCCAGACGCAGCAAGAGCATCTGCAGGGCTTCCGCCCTCTTCGATCTCCTTAATGCACTTTGCGGTTTTGGAATCGATCTCCTTTGCACCTCCGCAGAGCTTTGCCGCAAGCTCAACCGAGTCCTGCATATTCATTCCGCTGGAGGTAGCCATAGCCATAGACGACGCAAAACGCGATACCGCCATTTTGCCGAGGACGCCTTTT
>CACXBO010000145.1 GCA_902765975.1 Oscillospiraceae bacterium | reverse complement strand
ATAGCGGAATCTGTAGAAGAAGCGCTTGCCGCCGCTTCCGATATAGGATACCCTGTCATAGTCCGCCACGCGTTCACTCTTGGCGGCTCGGGCGGCGGCATTGCAGAAACGCCCTCTGAGCTTGCGTCGATCGCTGAAAACGGGCTGGATATGTCGCCTATAACGCAGGTGCTTATTGAAAAATGCATCTCCGGCTGGAAAGAGATCGAGTTTGAAACGATGCGCGACTCTGCTGGCAACGTAATTGCTGTCTGCTCTATGGAAAACGTCGATCCCGTAGGCGTTCACACAGGAGACAGCATCGTTGTTGCTCCGGCGCTCACGCTTGCCGATAAGGAGTACCAGATGCTGCGCTCCGCTTCGCTTGATATGATAACCGCCCTCGGCATAGTCGGGGGCTGCAACTGCCAGTTTGCGCTCAATCCGGAGAGCTTTGAATACGCTGTCATCGAGGTAAATCCTCGCGTGTCCCGTTCGTCCGCTCTTGCAAGCAAGGCTACGGGCTATCCCATCGCCAAAATCTCCACAAAAATCGCGCTCGGCTACACGCTCGACGAAATCAAAAACGACGTCACCGGCAAAACCTGCGCCTGCTTCGAGCCGACGCTGGACTACGTTGCCGTCAAATATCCGAAATGGCCCTTTGACAAGTTCGCAGGCTCCAGCCGGAAGCTCGGAACGCAGATGAAGGCGACCGGAGAGGTTATGGCGATAGGCAACAGCTTTGAAGCCGCGCTGCTCAAAGCGATCCGCGGCGCGGAGATAGGTCTCGACACGCTGAACGCGCTTCCGGTCGACGACCGCCCCGTTACCGTAAGGCTTGCGGATCAGGACGACAGAAGACTGTTCACAGTATTCGAGGCCTTGAAGGCGGGCGTTTCCGTTGAGCAGATACACGAAATAACTATGATCGACGAGTGGTTTTTATATAAGCTGCAAAGGCTCGCTCAGTTTGAGGAAGTTCTTGCCTGCGGCGTCGATCAGAAAACTTATGATGAAGCAAAACGGCTCGGCTTTACGGACGACGCTATCTGCCGAATAAGCCGCGCCAAAACTCTCCCCTTCCGCCGGTCTTTCAGCTATAAGATGGTCGATACCTGCGGCGCTGAGTTTGATGCGGAAACGCCGTATTTCTATTCGACCTGCGACGAGTTCTGCGAGTCGCGCACCTTCAACCGGCGCAGCGGAAATCCCGTTATTATCGTGCTCGGATCCGGTCCTATACGCATCGGTCAGGGCATCGAATTCGACTACAGCTCCGTTCATTGCGTCCGGACGCTGCGTGAGCTGGGCTACGACGTCATTATCATCAACAACAACCCGGAAACGGTATCCACCGACTACGACACGGCTGATCGGCTCTACTTTGAGCCGCTGACCCCGGAGGATGTGATGAACGTAATCGAGGTCGAAAAACCTGTTGGCGTCGTTGTAGCATTCGGCGGTCAGACCGCTATCAAGCTTACGCAGTTTCTCGATTCTCACGGGGTAAGCATTCTCGGCACCTCGGCGGAAAGCATAGATATTGCAGAGGACAGGGCTCGGTTCGACGCCCTGCTGGAGCGTTTTTCGATCCGCCGTCCTAAGGGCCGGGGAGTGAAAACTAAACAAGAGGCGCTTGAGGCTGCGGAGGAGCTCGGCTACCCCGTGCTTCTCCGTCCATCCTACGTCATCGGCGGGCAGAACATGACGATCTCGCGCAATCGGGAGCAGACGTCGGCTTATATGGAAAAAATACTCTCCTGCGGAATTGATAACCCGGTGCTCATCGACCAGTATATGCCCGGCGTCGAGCTTGAGGTGGACGTCATCTCCGACGGCAAGGACGTGCTTATCCCCGGAATCATGGAGCATATAGAGCGGGCCGGCGTACACAGCGGCGACTCTATCGCCGTCTATCCGCCTTATAACCTGCAGGACCGTTTTCTTAAGAAGATATGCGACTGCTCGGAAAAGCTTGCGCTTGCTCTCGGAACGAAAGGTCTCGTCAACATACAATACCTGATCTACCGCGACGAGCTTTACGTGATAGAAGTCAATCCGCGCGCTTCGCGTACAGTTCCGTATATCAGCAAGGTCACAAACGTCCCAATGGTGGATATAGCGGCAAAGGTTATGCTCGGTCATCCGCTTCGCTCGCTCGGCTACGGTACCGGTCTGTATCGCACTCCGCCTTACTGTGCAGTCAAAGTCCCTGTCTTCTCATTTGAAAAGCTCAGCGACGCAAACTCTCTGCTCGGTCCTGAGATGAAGTCGACCGGGGAGGTTCTGGGCATAGGCAAGACTCTGAGCGAAGCGCTGTTCAAGGGTCTGACAGCGGCAGGGTTCTCCCCTGCTGCTCACGGCGGAGGAATACTGCTGAGCGTCGAGGAAAACGACGAGCAGGAAGCCGCGGCTCTTGCGGAGCGTTTTGCCTCGCTCGGAATGACAGTCTACGCAACGACGGGAACTGCCGCTGCGATAGCTCGCGCCGGGACTCCGGTCCAGGCTGTGGAAAACGGAGCGGAGAGCATCGGCAAGCTGATGGAAAAGAGGTTGATCGACTGCCTCATCTATACCGGCGCAGTCAAGGACGCCACGGTGGGCGATTATATCCAGCTACACCGCCGCGCCATGCAGCTTTCAATAGCGTGTCTTACCTCTCTAGACACGGCTAACGCGCTCGCCGATATGATAGAAAGCCGCTTCAGCACCGGCAACACAGAGCTGGTTGACATAAATCATATGCGCCCCCGGCATGAGAATATCCCGTTTACGAAAATGCACGTATGCGGCAACGACTATCTGTTTATCGAAAACTTTGACGGTCGGATCACCTGCCCAGAATCTCTCTGCGTAAGCCTGTGCCGTCAGCACTTCGGAATCGGCGCGGACGGTATCGTGCTGATCGAACGCTCCAGCGCCGCCGACGTCTCCGTTCGCTCCTTTAACCGCGACGGCAGCGAGGGCAGGATGGCAGGCAACAACCTCTGCTGTGTCGGCAAGTATCTATACGACAATGGCTTCGTTCGCTCTGAATATCTCACTGTCGAGATGGGCGGCGCTATCCACTCTGTGCAGCTTTATCTCCGCGACGGCTGCGTGCATTCAGCATCTGTCGGTATGGGCAGAGCTGTTTTTGCAGCGACTGAGATACCGGTAAGATCTGAGCTTACAGAGCTTATCGACGCTCCTTTGGATATCTGCGGTACGGAATGGAAGGTTACCTGCGTTTCCGTAGGCAATCCCCACTGCGTTGTTTTCTGCAGTGAACTTGCATCGCTCGATCTGACGCAGCTCGGTCCCTGCTTTGAGCATGCTCCGTGCTTCCCTGAGCGTATAAACACCGAATTTGTACGAGTCATCGACAAAAACACCCTGCAAATGCGAGTTTGGGAACGAGGCAACGGCGAAACTCTCGCGTGCGGCACCGGCGCCTGTGCAGCGGTCGCAGCGGCTTGCCGTCTCGGCATCTGCAGCGAAGGTTCGGAGATCACCGTTAAAGTGCCCGGCGGAAAGTTATCCGTTTGCATTGAAAACGGCGCTATCACAATGACCGGCGAGACCGTAAAAGCCTACGAAGGCACGTTCCGCTATTGAGCGGATCGTTAGTCTCATAACTACATATTAAATGTTTGGGTGCCGCGAAGACGATTGTCTTCGCGGCACCCAATAATTTTTTCT
>CACXBO010000144.1 GCA_902765975.1 Oscillospiraceae bacterium | reverse complement strand
CGGGACGGCGAGCTTCTCTCGGCGATCTGCCACAGGAGACTCAGGGAGTTCCCGGCGACGGGCGGTCCTTCCACACTGTGCATCACGGAGTACGACGAGCTTGCGATAAAGAAGGCGCATAAGCTTCTGAAAAGCTTCGGCTTCATCGGTATGGCGATGGTCGAGCTGAAGGGCGACGCTCTGCTTGAGGTGAATCCGAGAGTTTGGGGCACCTTCCCGCTGACGGTCTTCGCAGGAAGCTCGTTTACGGAGAACTACGCAAAGGCGGCCGCCGGGGAGAAGGTCGGCTATACCCCGAGAGATTATGAGCTCGGCAAAAGAATGCGCTTTGCGATGAACGACCTCGCCGCCTCCGCGGACCTCATCCGCCGCGGCAAGATCGGGAAAGGCATGAAGGGTCTTATCGATTTCTTCCGCGTCCCCGAGGCGCTGAAGGATAAGGACGACCCCGCGCCGTATAAGAAATACGTGCGCAGTTATTTTAGGAGATAAAAAATGGCCGCGATGGAGCTTAAAACCCCTCGCGGCCTTTTCTATTTTATCCCCAGCAGCGCCAGCACGAGGCCGTAGAGAACGCTCGCTACCGTGCCGAATACGATGACGGGCCCCGCGACTGTGAACATCTTGACGGCAGTGCCCGTGATATAGCCCTCTGATTTGAATTCAAGCGCGGGAGAGACGACTGAATTGGCAAATCCGGTTATCGGAACAAGAGTGCCCGCGCCGGCGAATTTCGCGATTTTATCGAAGACGCCGAGACCGGTGAGCACCGCGCCTATAAAAATGAGAGTCAGGCTCTCGGCCGTTCCCGCCGCCTCCCGGTCAAGTCCTGCGAACGAAAAGGCGTCGATAAGCGCCTGACCCGCGCAGCAAATAAGACCGCCGACAAGAAACGCCTTCAGCATATCGGGTATGAGCGGGGAATCAGGCGACTTCTTCTCCGCATATTTTGCGTATTCCTTATTGGTCATCTTCATAACAGAGCACCTCCCGGAGGAAAACCCTCCGGGAGGTATTTTGCGCATATTTTCCTTGATTATTCTTCGCTGCGGATAAGATCGCCCGCGTTCACTATAACAGCGCCGCCGTCGCCGGAGATAATGCGGGGCAGCTCGCCGTTCCAGGCGTTCGCGTAAGTATAATCGATGAGCGGATCGGTCAGGCTCTCGGCAATTTTAAGATTTGCCTCAGCCTCGGCGTTTGCCTTCGCGAGCAGCTCGTAGGCCTTAGCGTCGGCGTTTGCGCGGACCTCATAGGCTCTCGCGTCCGCGTCGACCTTTTTGATCTCGGCGTCGGCGTTCGCCTCGATGACCTTCTGCTCCGCCTCGGTCTGGGCGCGGAGCTTGTTCTGCTGAGCGACCTGCTTTGCCTCGACCGCATTCGTAAACACGTCGGTGAAGTCCATATTCTCAATGCTCGTGCCGACGAGCTCGATGTTGTAATCGCGCATCTTCTCGCGAAGTATGGTCTCGACCTCGACCGCGAGGCTGTCGCGCATACCGACGAGATCCTCTGCCGTGTATCTCGCGGTTGCGACCTTTACGCTCTCCGCGATGTTCGGGGCGATCACGGTGTCGTAATAATTTACGCCGACCGTGGAATAGAGGGTCATGGCGTCGGACTTGGAGATCTGATAGTTTACCGTGTAGGTGATATTGACCTCCTGTATGTCCTTGGAGAAGCAGGGCAGGATCACCGATCTTTTCTGTACGCGGTTATCCATAAGCACGACCTGTTTCCAGGGCTCTACGATATGTGCGCCCGAATCGAGAGTGTAGTTCTCGACCTTTCCGAAGCTCGTTACGACTCCGGTGTGACCCGCGGGTACGGAGCGGACCGCGGCGAACGCTATGAAAACGACGCAGAGCACGGCGGCCAGGATCCCGATGAAGCCCTTTTTTGTGACCTTCGCGGCAATAATACCGCCGATTAGAACGATGACAGCAAGAATCAGTAGAAGCATGTTTTTTTCCTCCTTAATAATATTTACGGTTTTCTTTTCCTTTGCGGCGGATTAACGGAGCGCGCCGCTTCTCCACTTGTCGACCTCCTCCAGAACGAATTTGGCAAAGAGACCGACGAAAACCAACTTGAAGAAGATCATTTCAAAGCCTCCCTTCCGGGGCAAGAGCAACAAAAAAACGAGGCTCTTACCAAAATAGTAAAAGTCTCGTTAGAAATCATCTTCCCGCGCTCCCGGGCCAAAAGGCCGTTCTGACGGTAACGCGCACCGGACTGCCCGGTGAACTACTCCCTTTTCGTGAGCATATAGTAGCACATCGTTAATTACTTGTCAATATCCGGAGCATTAACAGCACACACTGTTCAGATAATGCCCGTGAGGTCAAAGTCGGGGGTGTACTCCTCCTTTGCGCTTGAAAGCTCCTGATAAAAGCCGTCGGTTATTCCGCGCTCCTCCATATATCGGACTGCGGCGTCGTACTCAGCCTCTGTGAGCCGGCGGGAGAGCTCAGGGAAATCGGAGGCTCTGCCGAACGGGGTGTACTGGCTCATGAGGCTGAACAGCACCTCGCCCTCCGAGAAGGTCTCGCTCACCCAGTCGATGACTCCGAACGTGTTTTCAAGGTTGCCCGGCAGCACCAGGTGGCGGATCAGCACGCCGCTTTTCATTATGCCATCGCCGTCCAGCTCGTAAGGACCTGTTTGGCGGAACATCTCAAGGATAGCGGACTTGGCGATCTCCGGATAGTCGGGGGCGAAGGAATAACGCCGGGCGGGTGCGGAGAGAGAGTATTTCATATCGGGCAGATATATCTGCACCTTGCCCTCGAGCCTTCTGAGGCTTTCAACGCTCTCATAGCCGCCGGAGTTCCAGACTACGGGGACGGGAAGAGGAGAGGAAAGGCTTTCAAGCACTCCTTCGAGAAAGTGCGAGGCGGTTATGAGGCTTATATTGTGCACGCCCTTTTCGATAAGGCGGGAATATACGTCCCTCAATTCTGCGGGCGTGAGCGTTTTTCCGAAGTTTTCGACGGAGATGCCGTAGTTCTGGCAGTAGACGCAGCGAAGCGAGCAGCCGGAGAAGAAGACTGCTCCGCTGCCTCTCTCGCCGGATATGGGCGGCTCCTCCCACATATGCGGGGCTGCGCGGGCGACACGGGGCAGCTCGCCCGAGCCGCAGAAGCCGAGTGCCTGCGAGCGGTCTGTATTGCATTTTCTCGGGCAGATATTGCAGAGCATAGTGCAGCCTCCCTTCGGGTAAAGCTTAAAAAGCCGGACGGCGAGAGACCGTCCGGCGATCTATGAAGCGATATTATTCGGCGAGGCTGTTGGCCCACTTGACGTACTCGGGCACCTGGGCGCGCGTAGCCTCAAGATTTTCGCCGTGGGCGAGGATATATACCTTGACCTTCGGCTCGGTGCCGGAGGGACGGACGAGAATGACGGTGCCGTCCGCGAGGATGAAGGAGAGGACGTTGGACTCGGAGAGCTCCATTTTGACAACTTCTCCGGTCTCAAGGTCGGTCTCGGTTCCGGGCAGGTAGTCGCGCAGGGTCCTGACGGCGACTCCGGCTATCGTCTTCGGGGTGTTCTCTCTGAGCTCCACCATAAGCTTCGCCATCTTCTTCTGACCGTCGAGACCGGGCATAACGAGGTTTATCGTCTTCTCCGCATAAGCGCCGTATTTCTCATAGCAGGCGTCGAGAGCGTCGATGAGCTTTATGCCGTTAAGGTGGTAGTAAGCCGCCATCTCGGCCATAAGGACGGCGGCGGTGACGGCGTCCTTATCGCGAACGTAATCGCCGAACATATATCCGTAGCTCTCCTCGAAGGCGAAGATAACGCTGCCCTCGCCGCTGCCCTCCAGGGCGTTCTTCTTCTCGGCGATGAACTTGAAGCCGGTGAAGGTGTCGTAGTGGGCGATACCGTTCTTCTCAGCGACTGCGTTGAACATCGAGGTGGTGACGATAGTCTTTATTCCGACAGGCTTCTCAGGCATCTTTCCCGCACGGCGGAGAGCGCCGATGAGATAGTCGAAGAGGAGAACGCCGGTCTGGTTTCCGGTGATAGGTATGAACTTGCCGTCGTGGTCGCGAATCATAAGACCCACGCGGTCGGCGTCCGGGTCGGAGCCGAGGATGAAATCGGCGCCCACCTCGTTGGCGAGGTCGACGGAGAGATAAAAGCCCTCCGGATTCTCGGGGTTGGGGGAAACCACGGTGGAGAAGTTGCCGTCCTTTACCATCTGCTTCGGCTCGCAGTAGAGGTGCTTTATGCCGAGACGGTGAAGAGCCTCGGGTATGAGCTTGCGGCCCGTGCCGTGGAAGGGGGTGTATACCATCTTGAAGGTGTCGGCGGCCTTGGCGACGCTGTCGTAGTCGTTTACCATCGCCATTACCTCCGAGAGGAAGCGCTCGTCGGTCTCCTCGCCCATCATGGTTATGAGCCCCTTAGCCTTCGCCTCGTCGAAGTCCATCGTCTTCGGCGCGGTGAAGATATCGAGCTCCTCCATCTTTGCGGCGACCTCGGCGGCGTGCTTGGGAGGAAGCTGAGCGCCGTCGGACCAGTAGACCTTATAGCCGTTATACTCCTTGGGGTTGTGGCTCGCGGTTACGTTGATGCCCGCGGTGCAGCGGTATTCGCGCACGGCAAAGGAGAGCTCCGGAGTCGGGCGCATATCGTCGAAGAGGCGGACGCTGATGCCGTTAGCCGCCATAACGCAGGCAGCCTCGCGGGCGAAAACGTCGCCGTTGTTGCGGCAGTCGTAGCAAACGGCGACTCCCGCCTTCTTAGCCTCCTCGCCCTCGGCGGCGACGACCTCGGCAAAGGCCTGCGTCGCGTGGCGGATAACGTGGATGTTCATTCTGTAAGTTCCGGCGCCCATTGTGCCGCGAAGTCCCGCCGTGCCGAAGGCGAGAAGCGACTGGAAGCGGCTTTCGATCTCCTTCGCGTCACCCTCGATGGCGCGAAGCTCGGCCTTCTCCTCATCGGTCGTGCAGGGGGAGTCGAGCCATTTGCGATATTCCTTCATAAAGTCCATTTTAAGTCTCCTCCTCTATTATATTGTCGGTATTTATAATGTTTTTTGCATCTTCAAGCATAGTCTCCGGGACGTAGACGTCGGCGCCGCCGCCCGCAAAACCGAGGATGACGGTTCCGAGCTCTCCGTTGTTCGGATAGCGGAACAGCATGGGTATCCCGAAGGAGGTCAGAAGGCTCTTGGTGAGACCGATATCGAGCTGATTTCCCGAGATGTGCGTGAGAAAAGCGGGAGCGACGCTCTCTCCTTCCTCGTTTTGAGGCCAGTCGCCGATAACGCCAGGTTCTCTTTCAATATGCCAATCCATAAAATCACCTTATTTATGATATTTTCCGCCGCACGATATATTCATCGCGCGGTATAGCTGCTCCAAAAGCATAACGCGGGCGAGGTGGTGGGGCAGAGTCATGCGGCTCATACTGAGGCGAAGACGGGCCGCGGTCTTTACCCTCTGCGAAAGCCCGTCCGATCCGCCGATAACGAAACAGAGCTTTGAAAAGCCCGAAGCGGCGAGGCCTTCAAGCTCGCGGGAGAATTCCTCGCTCGTCATCTCCCGCCCCTCTACGCACATTGCGATAAGAGCCGCGCCCTTCGGAACGGCGGCGAGAATGGAGTCGGCCTCCTTCTCCATGGCGATAGAGATCTCCGCGGGAGAGGGCGATTCCGGCCGCCTCGACTCCGGGAGCTCGACGACGGAGGCGCGGGAGTATGCTCCGAGACGCTTCAGGTATTCGCCGGCCGCGTCGGTATAGTATTTTTCCTTCATTTTGCCAACGGCAATAACGGTTAATTCCAGCATAACTCATTCAAAAAAAGCAGGGGAAAAGCATATTTTTCCCCTGCGCTGCGTTTCACACTGCTCTTTTTACTGTTTCTTCGGGTTCCGGCTCCTCAACGGGGCGTATATCGGCCCCGACGGAGGTCAGCTTCTCGATAATATTCTCATAGCCGCGCTCTATATACTCAATGCCCTCAATCTCGGTAACTCCGTCGGCGCAGAGTCCGGCAATGACCATCGCCGCGCCCGCACGGAGGTCGCAGGCCTTTATATGAGCGCCGGTGAGGTGATCGACGCCCTCGACGACGGCTGCGCGGCCGTCGACGCGGATGTTCGCGCCCATCTTTGATAGCTCGTCAACGTATTTGTATCTGTTGTCCCAAACGCCCTCGGTGACGTGGCTCGTGCCCTTCGCAAGTGCGAGGACGGTCGTCATCTGCGGCTGCATATCGGTCGGGAAGCCGGGATACGGCTGAGTTTTGATGTTGGCGCGGCGAAGAGCCCCGCGGCGGCGGACGAGAACGCAGTCCTCACCCTCGATTATCTCAACGCCCATCTCCTCAAGCTTCGAGGTTATGCAGCTAAGGTGCTTGGGAATCACGTTCTTTATAAGAACCTCGCCGCCTGCGCCTGCGACGGCGGCCATATAGGTGCCAGCCTCTATCTGGTCGGGTATGATTGAGTAGAAGCCGCCGGAGAGACGCTCTACGCCCCTGATCTTAATGACGTTCGTGCCGGCGCCGCGTATATCCGCGCCCATCGAGTTGAGGAAGTTTGCAACGTCGACGATGTGCGGCTCGCGGGCGGCGTTTTCAATAACGGTCCTGCCCCGCGCGAGAACGGCGGCAAGCATAAGATTTATCGTCGCTCCTACTGAGACTACGTCGAGGTAGATGTTCGCGCCGTGGAGCTTTCCGCCCGCCGCCTTTGCGACGACGAGACCGTTTCGCACCTCAACGTCCGCGCCCATGGCGGTGAAGCCCTTGACGTGCTGATCTATCGGGCGGACCCCGCCGAAGTTGCAGCCGCCGGGCATAGCGACCGTAGCCTCGCCGAATTTGCCGAGGAGAGCGCCGATAAGGTAGTAGGAGGCGCGGAGCTTGCGCATCATATCGAGATCGGCAACGGCGCTTTTGATGCCGGTGCAGTCGATATCCATCGTATGTTCGGTAACGGCGCGAACGTCCGCGCCGAGGCTTTTCAGTATGCTGAGCTGGATAACTGCGTCTGAAATCTGGGGGATATTCTCGATGCGGCATACGCCGTCCACAAGAATGGCGGCGGGTATCATGCCGACGGCGGCGTTCTTCGCGCCGGATATCTCGATCTGCCCCTTGAGAGGCCGACCGCCCCGTATAACGTACTTATTCAAAGGCTCACCTTCCTTGGTTAGTCTTAAGCCGCATTACGATAATAGTATGCCCCAAAAACCGCGGCGGCATAATTATACATCATAATTCATTCTGCATTATACCATCGCCGGAAGGATTTTGCAAGACCCTGTTCAGTGCGGGCTAATTATCCTTTATTAAACGGGAAAAACGTGATATAATACGTCATAAGAAAAACGGATGAAAGCGTGGGTGCGGAGCATGATAACGAACGACAAGCAGATAGTTGAGCTGAAGCATTTCATCCTGCGCGAGGTTTGCCGCCTTGAATGGGAGGGAAGGCTGACTCCGGAGGAGACGGAGAAGATAGTATACGGCGTGAGCCCCGGCCCGAAGGCGCAATACCGCTGCTGCGTTTATAAGGAGCGGGAGATACTGCGCGGGCGTATAAGGCTGGCGCAGGGACTGAACCCTGAGCCGAGAAACGGGACGAAGAACACCGTCGCCGTCATACCCGCCGCCTGCGACGACTGCCCGATACAGGACTATTTCGTTACCGATATCTGCCGCTTCTGCCTCGGAAAGCCCTGCCTTAACTCGTGTAAGTTCGGGGCGATATCCCCGGGCGACACGAAAATGCGCATCGACCCGATGAAGTGCAAATCCTGCGGGCTCTGCGCGAAGGCCTGTCCTTACGGCGCGATAATCCACCAGGAGCGCCCCTGCAAAAAGGCGTGTCCGGTGGGCGCCATATCCTACGACGAGGCAGGCGTGTGCCTCATAGACGATAAAAAGTGCATCCACTGCGGTCACTGCATACATAGCTGCCCGTTCGGCGCGATTGGCTCGAAGATATACGCGGTCGAAGTTATCCGCGCGATAAAGGAGGGCAGGCGCGTCGTCGCAATGTGCGCGCCGGCTACCGAGGGTCAGTTCGGGCGCGAAATTACGATGGCCGGAGTCCGCGCCGCTCTAAAAAAGGCGGGCTTTGCCGATATGGTAGAGGTCGGGCTCGGCGGCGATATGACGGCGGCCTTCGAGGCAAGGGAGTGGATCGAGGCAAGGCGTGAGGGCAAAGTGATGACGACCTCCTGCTGCCCCGCCTTTATCTCGCTTCTAAGGCATCATTTCCCGGAGATTTACGAAAACAACAAGTCGACGACAGTTTCGCCTATGGTCGCCGTGTCGCGCTATCTCAAGTATCTCGATCCCGACTGCGTGACGGTGTTCATAGGTCCCTGCATAGCGAAAAAGAGCGAGACGCGCAGCGCGAATATAAAGGACAGCGCAGATTACGCCCTCACCTACGGTGAGATGGTGGCCCTGCTCGACTCAAGGGATATATCCATAGAGCCGGTGGACGAGCCTTATCAGGAGGCGTCCCTTTTCGGCAAACGCTTCGCAGGGAGCGGAGGCGTCGCCGGAGCGGTTATGGAGGCGATGAAGGAGCTGGGCGAGGACACCTCGGGCATCAAGGTCCTGACCTGCGCGGGCGGCGAGGAGTGCAGAAAGGCGATGCTGCTACTCCGGGCCGGAAAGCTTGACGCGGATTTCGTGGAGGGAATGATCTGCCCGGGCGGCTGCGTGGGAGGTCCGTCAAAGCACCAGACCGAGAATCTTGTAATAAAGGCGAGAGGCGAGCTTCTCTCGAAGGCGGACGGAAGAAAGATACTTGAAAACCTTGAAAAATACCCGATGGGCAAGTTCTCTATGTCGCGCGACGGAAGTCTGCCCGGGGAACAGTAAGGGCGTTGGTTCAAGCGGAATGTTTACGAAGATGTAACACAATAGATAACAGGTTTATGCTATTATTTAATCAGCTATAAGGTTATATAGTTCGGAGGCGCGGAAAATGAAAAAAACACTGAGAAATATGCTTGCGTCGCTTATTGCGGCCTGCTTGGCCGCCGGCACGATCCCTGCGACCGTGCTGGCGGAGGAGGGGCAGGAGCCTGCCCCTTATTCATGGTACGACGCTGAGGCGGAGGAACTGGAAATAAGCTCCGTCAGCGAGCTGAAAGAGCTTGCTCTGCTCTCGCGGGGCGACGTTACCGTGGACGGCGGCGAGACGATATCGCAGACCGACTTCGCGGGCAAAACCGTGAAGCTCACAGCCGACCTCGATTTTGAGGGAATGAAGTGGACGGGAGAAGGAAATGATTTCCGTATTGTGAGCTTTGCCGGAGTATTCGACGGAACGGGGCATACAATAGCAAATATTGCGTTTGAAAGCGCGGACGACAGCGGCACAGGCTTGTTCGGAGTCACTGCCGAGGGCTCGGAGATCAAAAACCTGAAGTTTTTAAACGTCTCCGCCGACCTTGCTATCCGACGCTTCGGAACGCTTGCCTACGGACTTAAGGGCAAGGTAGAAAACTGTGAGGTCGAGAACGCGGAGATACGAGCGACAGGCGACAAGGTTGCGAACGTCGGAGCTTTGGTCGGGTATTCAGTCGCAACGGGCTCTATAGAGAACTGTACGGTAAAAGGCGCGAGCTTCAGCTTTCCCGGCGGACTTCTGCAGCAGTCAGGCGCGATTGCAGGCACGAGCCTCGGAATTATAAAAAACTGTAAGGTCTATGATTACACCGCAAAGGCGGCAAGATTATACGCCGTCGCCGCGCTGGTCGGATATGTAAACGGAGGCAGGATTGAAAACTGCAGCGTGCTCGCGGAGAACAACGAATACGGAGCGAGCTTTACGGGAGAGGACAGCTCGAGCTCTGTTATCGCGACGAGAGATGTTGCGGCTATTACCGGATATCTGCGCGGTGACGTATACTTTTCCGGCTGCCGAGCGGAGAAGGTGTATATCGAAAGCAAGGGGAGAACGAACGGCTGCGCCGGCATTTACGGCGACGCGTACTATACCTCGACTGTCGCGGATAATCTCGTTGGAGACGTTGAAAACTGCTCGGTATCCGAGGTGGTTATAATCAGCGAAGGGCTCATTGACGTTGCGGGCGGATTTGCAGGAGTTTCAAATTATCTCAACGTCAAGAACTGCACTGCTGAGAATGTGACAATATCCGGCTCGGCGAGAACGCACAGCGTCGGCGGCTTCGGCGCCCATGCCTTCCAGTCAAGCTTTCAGAATTGCAGTGTGAAAGGGGTAAGAATAAACGGTCTTTCCGAAGACGTTCTGTTCGACAACATTGGCGGCTTTGCCGGATATCTGACCTTCGATAATCTCAGCAACTGCTCGGTCAACGATTTTTATATAACAGCCGTCGGAAAGTGCAGAGGCGTCGGCGGTTTTCTGGGAACAGCCACTGCGAACGGACTTCCCGACGCGGAGGTCAATATTACCGGCTGCACGGCAAGCGGGACTCTCAGTCTCCGCGGAATATCTGCGGAGTCTCAGGCGATAGGCGGCTTTATCGGAACGCTTTGGAACGAGGTTCAAAGCCAGGCGAAAACGAGTGGAGTCGTTTCGCTGACAAACTGTGTTTCCGACGTAGCTATTACCTCGCGCGTTACTGCGGGCGGCTTTGTCGGCTATGCCGGAGCGTATTACTCGAATTCCACTTCAACAAAAATAGACGCGCTTATTCGCTGCGAAAGCTGCAGCGCGAGGGGCTGCGTATATGTGGCTGAAGGCACTGCGGGCGGCTTTGTCGGCTTCGGCGAGCGAGGCGTATTTGAAAGCTGCACCTCCGACTGCGAGGTCGGCGGGAAAAATGCGGCGGGTTTTTGGGGAATACTGACCGCAAATAACAACACGGCTATAACTGACGACGTTACTATCGTTAACTGCACAGCCGCTCCTCTCGTCTACGGAAGTGAGAGCGTTTCGGGCTTTATCGGGGTGATAGCCCAACCGGACGGTGAGAATATAACGACGGCGACGGTGACCGGAGCCCTTACCCCGGACTATTACGTTGTTCCCGCAACGCAAGCTACGGCTTTTTACGACACCGCGCCGGACGCCGATAACGTGACCTTCACCGATACGGAAGACGGAGGATATGATCTCGTCTGGCCAAAAGGCGGAGAGAATGAGTGGGTAAAGGACGGAAAGCTTATTATACGAATCACAATGGACGGAGCGAGGCTTAACGAGAAGCCTTCTGCGCCGGAAGCGGCGGATAATTCGGCGGGCGGAGGAAGCGAGGCGCCGCGCGACGTTGATCCCGGCGCGGCCATCCTCTTCGTATCCGGAAGAGAGCATATTCTTGTTGAGCCTATCGTCAGCTTTGAAGAAGACGGAGGAATTCCGGAGCCCGACGACCAGCATATACCCTACGGGGAAAGGGCGGCAGAGCCTGCGCCTCTCGAAAAGGACGGATTTGTTTTTGCCGGCTGGAGGCTTGACGGCGAGGACTACGATTTCTCCGAGCCCATTTACCGGAGCATAACTCTGAGAGCGCAGTGGACGGCCATTCCTCCCGCGCCTGATCCCATTGAACCTGAGGAGCCCGAACAGCCTGAGGAGCCGGAGACGCCTGAGGAACCCGAGAAGCCCGAGGAACCCGAGGAGCCCGAGGAACCGGAGAAGCCTGAGGAGCCCGCAGAACCGGAGGAACCCGCTGAACCGGAGGAACCCGCTGAACCGGAGAAGCCCGTTGAGCCCGAGAAGCCCGAGAAGCCCGAGAAGCCGGCGGATGAGGACGAGAACATCGGCGACGGAGAAACGTCGCTTGATTACGGAGCGGATACGGGAGACGACAGCCTCCTTTGGCTCTGGATAGTCGCCGCAGCTCTCGCCGCGGCGGGAGTAGTCGTTGCTGCGCTATCTAAGAGAAAAGAAAACTGATAAGAAGCACAAGAAAACTCGGCTCAGGGGGGGCGCTGCGCTATGGCGAGCTCTATTTTCGTTAAGGGAGCAAGAGAGAACAATCTTAAGAATATCGACGTTGAGATACCGAGAGACAAGCTAACGGTTTTCACCGGGCTTTCCGGCTCGGGCAAATCGTCTCTCGCATTCGAGACTATCTATGCCGAGGGGCAGAGGCGCTACGTTGAGAGCCTTTCATCCTACGCAAGAATGTTTCTCGGGCAGATGGAGAAGCCCGACGTGGACTATATTGAAGGGCTCAGCCCCGCAATATCCATAGACCAGAAGACGACGAACGCCAATCCGCGCTCCACGGTCGGAACGGTCACGGAGATATACGATTATCTCCGACTTCTCTGGGCGAGGGTCGGGATACCGCACTGTCCGAAATGCGGCAAGGAGATAAAGCAGCAGACCGTCGATCAGATGGCGGATCAGATAATGGAGCTCGGCGACGCTGTCAGGATCCAGATTCTTGCGCCGATAGTCCGCGGAAGAAAGGGCGAGCACACGAAGGCGCTTGAGGACGCGAAGAAGTCCGGCTACGTCCGCGCGAGGGTGGACGGAATAGCCTACGATCTCGGCGAGGATATTAGGCTCGATAAGAACAAAAAACACGATATTGACATAGTAGTGGACCGTCTCGTCATCAAATGCGGGATAATAAAGAGGCTTACCGACAGCCTTGAAACGGCTCTCGCCCTTGCCGGAGGCGTCGTCAGGATAGACCTGCCTGACGAAGGGCGCGAACTCACGTTCAGTCAGAACTATGCCTGCGACGACTGCGGCGTTTCGATAGAGGAGCTTGCGCCGCGTTCCTTTTCGTTTAACAATCCGAGAGGCGCCTGCCCGAAATGCGGCGGGCTCGGCACACAGCTTATGGTCGATAAGGACATAATCATTCCGAACAAGTCCCTTTCGATCATGGATGGGGCTATTCAGGCGTCCGGCTGGGGCAGAGTCAAAACGGACTCCATTGCCCTCATGTATTTCGACGCGCTCTCGAAAAAATATCACTTTAAGCTTACTACACCGGTGAGAGACCTGCCCGACGAGGTCGTCGACGTTCTGCTCTACGGCACGAAGGGCGAGAAGCTGAGCCTGAAATACGACACGGCGAGAGGTACCGGGACCTTCTCTCAGGCCTTCGAGGGAATAATCAACAATCTCGAACGGCGCTACCGTGAAACTCAGAGCCAGAGCATGAGGCAGGAGCTTGAGCAGTATATGTCCGAGTGCCAGTGTCCAGAGTGCCGCGGCAGGAGATTAAAGCCGGAGATGCTCGCCGTCACGGTCGGAGGGAAGAACATTTCCGAATTCTGCGACCTCTCAGTCGCCGCCGCGCTCAGCTTCGTTTCGGGTCTGGAGCTCGGCGAGCAGGAGAAGCTTATTGCGGACAACATCCTGAAGGAGATAAGATCGCGTCTCGG